>CAYZGJ010000045.1:914-10439 GCA_964478005.1 uncultured Candidatus Peribacteria bacterium | reverse complement strand
ATTTGTACGAAGCAGATGCTTTGTCACCCTGAGCTTGTCGAAGGGCATCCTCATTTTGAAAACGCATATCCAATTCCAATCCCGGCTCCACGAAAGGGAAGAATCCCGTCCGCCAGCGGAAGTCCAGGTTGTCTCCGAGCAATTCCTTCAGGGCGGCTTCCATGATGGCTTTCATGTGCGCGAGGCTCACGTCCGGTCCCACCATCAGTCCCTCGAACTGGTGGAACATGGGGGAGTGCGTGGCGTCGGCGTCTTTCCGGTACGTCTTGCCGGGGCAGATCATCCGGAAGGGCGGCGTGTGGGAGCGCATGTAGCGGATCTGCACGGGGGAGGTGTGCGTGCGCAGGACGTAGCCCGGCATTCCATCGATCCAGAACGTGTCCTGGCTGTCGCGCGCGGGGTGCGTGGCGGGGATGTTGAGCATGTCGAAGTTGAGTTCTTCGGATTCGATCTCCGGCCCGGTGGCGATGTCGAACCCCATCCGGCCGAAGACCTCCTCGATCTGCCGGATGAACTCCGGGATCAGGTGCAGGTGGCCGCGGGTGTCCGTCGGGGGCAGCTCCAGCGTCACGTCGAGGGCGTCGTCCTCGGCCAGGCGCGCGAGGGACGCGTGTTCCAGTTCCTGCCGGCGTTCGGCCAGCGCCTGCGTGAGGCGCTCTTTCCACGTGTTGAGTTCCTGTCCCTTCGCCTTCTTCTCCTCCGGGGACAGCCCGCCCAGGTCCTTCATGGCGGCGGTCAGGAGGCCCTGCTTGCGGCCCAGCAGCTGCAGTTCCAGCGCATCGAGCGCGGCTCTGTCCTCCGCAGCGCGGATGCGGGAAAGATGCGCATTCCAATCGATCATTGTTTGCGACATGGCCGGATTGTAACAGAATGCGCCACTCATACCACACTCCTTAGCTTCCTTAGCTTCTTTTCATTCCTTCGCGTCCTTGTCATCGTTCAAGTGCCATCTCGACCAGCACGAACGCCGCCACGAGCAGCCCCCCCACCCACCACGTGAGGATCGAGAGGAGGTGGAAGAGGAGGATGGCGGTGACCGCGAGCGCCAGGAAGATGCCCTGCCGGACCGCCACGCCGATGATCTTGCCGTCGCTCCATGCGCGCAGCGGGGTGAATTTCCAGAAGGCGAAGAACCCCAGCGCGCCGAGAGTGGCGACAGTGAGGAACACGCTCGCGAAGAACGCGGGCAGCGCCTGGGCCGGGGCGGTCAGCGGACTCACGCGCAGGAGAATCGCCAACAGCGACGTGCCGGAGAGCAGCGCCGCGGCGATGATGGCATAGAGGAGGGAAGGCATAAGGCGAATGAATAATTGATAATGGATAATTGAGAATGACGATCCTGTGTTGGTTGATTGATAAGATTGTGTGCATCCATGTGCTCGTTTTTCGTCATTATCCATTGTCAATTATCCATTATCCATTCGTTTGTAAAAATGCGCCGAGTGCCTTCATATCCTCAAACAGCGTCTGCTTCAGATTGGGATTGTGCAGCGCGGCGGCGGGGTGGTAGAGGGGAAAGACCGTGAGCGGGGCGGTGCCGTCGGGCGGGGCGAGGGTCTGCGGCTTGCCGTGCGCCTCGGTGATGCTCATCTTCGTGAAGAACTGCGTCAGCGCGTGGCGGCCCAGCGGCACCACGACCGTGGGACGGATGATCGCGAGTTCCATTTGCAGAAACGGGAGGCACGCGGCTTTCTCCTCCGGCGTGGGATCGCGGTTGTCCGGGGGGCGGAACTTCACCACGTTGGTGATGTAGACGTCCTCGCGTTTCAGGCCGATGGACGCCAGCAACTCATCGAGCAATTTCCCCGCCGGTCCCACGAACGGCCTGCCCTGCTCGTCCTCCTTCTGCCCCGGCGCCTCGCCCACGAAGACGATCGCGGCCTGCGGATTGCCAAAGCCCGGGACGGGATTGCTCGTCTTGGCGATGTCGATTCCCTTCCACTGCGTCAGGTGCTGCCGAAGCTCGTCGAGGGTCCGGGGGGCGGGCATGGGGGGAGGATAGCATGACCCGGGACCGGCTGCAGCCGAGCAATCCACTGTCGAATTTCCATTGTTTCCCCTGGGTCTCAATGGTAGGCTTCGCGGGCTCCCATGAGCGCAGAAGGGTAGGAGAACGTGCGCCCGTAGTTCAGCCCGGATAGAACGCCAGATTGCGGATCTGGAAGTCGTAGGTTCAAATCCTGCCGGGCGCACCATTCTATCGGAGTCATTCACAGCATGGGGCTGTAGCTCAGCTGGCTAGAGCGTCTGCATGGCATGCAGAAGGTCAGGGGTTCGAGTCCCCTCAGCTCCACCAATCTCCGCAGGAGGTTGTCGGCCGTAGTCTCCGCAGAGCGGAGCGAAGGCTGACGCATTCCGTAGCCACCTCATGACGACGGTTGGCAGGCCCTGTATGCATGCTCTCGCTCGAATGGTCTTTTTTTGTGACACCTGTATCCAGGCTGCTTCCACTCCCCACTCTTCACTCCACCATCGCCTTCTCCACCGCCTCGATCGTCTCCTCCAGCTTGCCGTCGGTGTTGACGATCTGATCGGTGCAGTCATCGGCGTAGGCCAGTTCCGTATCCATGCTGGCGATGCGGCGCTGTAATTCCTCCTCGCTGATCGGGGCGCGTCTCGTGATGCGGCGGATGAGTTGCTCGGTGTTTTCGGGAACGATGAAGATGGATTGCAGGCGGTAGGGGGCGTCGGGTCCCGCGAAGAGGAGGTCGCGACGGATGGCGTTGAAGCCCTGCACGTCCACCTCGCGGATCACCGTCCTGCCCTGCTCGATGAAGGGGAGGATTTCTTCCTTCAGCGTGCCGTAGCGGGCGGCGCCGTGGACGACCGCCGTCTCGAGGAACGCATTCTCGGCGAGCAGCCGGTCGAATTCCTCCTCCGTTACGAAGCGGTAGAGCTCCGTTCCCTCTCCTTCCCGGCGCGGGCGGGTGGTGGCGGAGCGGGGGAAGTGATAGTCGGGGTGCGTTTGGCGCAGGCGGCGCAAAATCACGCTCTTGCCCACGCCGCTGGGTCCGATCAAGAGGACCAGTTTTCCGGCGGATTGCGGGCGACGGGGGGCGTCCATGACGGGATTCTACCCGCCCCCCTCCCCTTGTCCAAACGCGATACATTTGCTACAATGATGGGATTTGCTCTTTGACATCTCCCCCGGGCAGGGAGCAGCGGGTGGCCGTCCCGCACTGCCATCCGCTCCTCCCTGCCGCGCGGCTGACCACCGCACCGGTTCCCTCCCTTCGGGGACGGGATCATCCCAACACCCACACACACGCCCCCGCCGGAACGTTGATGACGTCTCCGGTGCCGGCACCCAACACACACGCACACACACAAACACGGGCGCGCACCCATCAATGCGCACCGTGGTGGGGAGACGCAGCCGGTCACTGCATCAACCCAAGGCACACGCGTGTCTTGGATCCGACCCGCTCCTCCGCCCACTCTTCCACCCGTCCGGGGTGCAGGAGTGAGGGGAGGAGCGGGTATTTATGAAATGCCAAATGCCCAAATTTCCACTGTCAAAAAATCGACCGCTATGCCTGCTGCTTAGTCCTTTGTCCTTTGTCATTCGTCATTCGTCTCCTCCTCCTCCTCCGTCTCCGCCCCGTGCTTCTCCAGGAGTTTCTTGCCCACGATGGAGCCGATGGCGCCGCCGATGATGAGTCCCACCACCACCTTGCGGGCGATGCGGGCGGGCTGCTGGCGTTTCTGCCGGAGACGGTCGAACGGCCACATGACGGCCACACTGTAGCACAATCCGCCGCATGCGACAGAACGAATGTGTCGAAGATTAGTTGTTCGCCTGCACCAGAATCGCCATCACAAATGACACGAACGTGTTGCTCAGGAGGATGATGACGAGGCCGATGAGGGCGCGCACGATGAGCGTCTTGCCTTTCTTGAACTGCTCCTCGTCGCCCAGGTTCACGATCATCAGGAAGCCCGCGTAGATGACCACCGCCACCGCGATCAATGCCATGTAATCGAGGATCGTGCTGACGATGCCCGCCACGCGCACCACGATCGGGACGACGGACGGGTCGTGCGGGCCGCCGGGTTCCAGTCCCGGGGGAAGGCCGAAGGACGCCTTGATCGCGCCGCTGATGATGATGAAGAAGATGCCCGTGACCGTGCCGACGACCGTCTCGCGGATGAGCTTGGTACCGTCCTCCTTGCCGAATCCGCCGACGGCACGGATGCTGGTCGCCACGATCATGAGGACCCCCAGCACGGCGACGAGGGTGGTGACCCAGTTGATGATGCCGCCGATTTCGATGGAGAGCATCTCTGCGCTCTGTTCCGGAGTGAGGACGCCGCCGGACGGGACGGCGGTGGAACCGTAGAAGATCTCCACCAGCCGCACGGAAAGATGGGCCAGCATGATGCCCACCGCGGTGCCCCCGATGGTCCGGCGGGCGCGGGTCAGCTTGTCATCCTCCTGGCTGTGGATCAGCTTCAGTCCGGCGCGCACCAGCAGGAACACCGCGATGATGTCCAGGATCAGGAGGAATTCCGCCCGCAGGAACAGGGCGATGCCCGGCAGGGTGGCGTTCGGGACGGGGCCGGTTCCATCGATGGCGTCGATGACATCGATGATGCCCGCATGGACGGACTCCGGCAGCGCGAGCGGCAGGAGGACGCAGGCCATCAAGGGAACAAATTTTGTATTCACAAGAGCAGCACGAACCGGACGATCAGCAGTGCGCAGAAGACGACGATCAGGGCGATGACGGTGGTGAAGATGGTCTTGCGGGCACGGTCCTTCAGCCCTTCATCCACCGACACCACCAGCATGATGCCGGCGATGATGACGGCGAGGACGGCCAGCGCGCCCAGGAGGGTGAGGATGAAGTTGATGATGCCCACCAGTTCCTGCGCGATGACCACCGAGCCGTATCCGGGCAGGAACGCCCCCACGATGACGTCCGCCAGCAGGATGACCGCGACGCCCAGCAGTCCGTGAAAGAAGCGCTTCTTCTGCTGTTCGATCTCCGATTCATTGCCCTGGAGCAGGATGAGACGCACGCCCAGGAAGACGATGGCCGCCGTGACGGAGATCGACACCGCCAGGAACATGAACCGGATGACCAGCGCCAGACTGTCGCGGATGGGTTCGGGATCCACGATGTCCGTGGGATCGCTGAATGCATCGGCGAAGATGCCCGCCAGGCTCACGATGGCTGCGCCCGCGATGCCGTAGCCGTAGGCGCTCTTGGTTTCCGAAATCGTGCTCTCCTCCTCGCCTTCCAGCAGCAGCCGCACGCCGTAGTAGAAGAAGAACCAGATGGCAATGGCCAGGAAGGCCGCCATGGCGCCGCGCAGGATGTACGCTTCGGCGTAGGCCGCCAGTCCCAGCGCGCCGGGGGCCGGGAGGCAGGGGAGGCCCAACGCGGCAAAGCAGGGGTTCACGGACTGCGCGCGGGCCAGGCCCGGCAGCAGCAATATTCCCGGCAGGAGGATGCGGAGGAAGCGCAGAGGCATAAATCAGTCCATTGTAGCAAAAATCAGCACTTTTGGCCAGGGGAAGCCCCCTCTGCCTTGCCCGAAGCCGGGCGGATGGGTTGCGCGAGAAGGGCGAATCCCTACAATGGAGCGTATGCAGCCATTTGAACGCACTCAGAGCCGTCCCCTCGTCCTCCAATCCGGCACGCAGGCGGCCACCTACGGCCTCTTCACCCTGGCGATGGCGGTGACGCTTTTGGGCGTCTACCTGGGCATGATATGGGCGCAGGCGCTCCTCACCTCCGGGATGCACTTCATCCTGGTCATCGCGGAGCTGGCCATCATCTTCACGGCCGGCTGGTGGAGCCGCCGCAGCCCGCTCAACATGGTCCTCTTCGTCCTCTTTCCGCTGCTCTCGGGCATCACGATCACGCCCTACCTGCTGGCGGTCATCGCGGGCTACGCCAACGGCCCGGCGATCCTCTTCAACGCCGTCCTCGCCACCGTTTTCATCAGCCTGGCGGCCGCCGTGCTGGCCCGCATGGCGCCGTCGCTGGCAGGACTGGGCCGCGCGCTCGTCCTGGCGCTCATCGGGCTGATCGTCCTCTCGCTGGCGCAGCTCTTCGTCCCGGCGCTGCGGACGGAAACGTTCGAGTTGCTGATCTCCGGCGCGGGGATCGTCCTCTTCGGCGCCTTCACGGCCTACGACCTCCAGCGCATCGCGGACCAGGGACGCATGGGCGCCAATCCGTTCCTGCTGGCCATCAGCCTGTACCTGGACATCTTCAACCTCTTCCTGATGGTCCTGCGCTTCATGACGGCGCTGAGCGGAGAGAGGAGATAGGGAGTAGGGGGTAGGGAGTAGGGGGTAGGGGGTAGGGGGTAGGGGGTAGGGGGTAGAGGGTAGGGGGTAGAGGATAGAAGTGAGCAAAATTTGTGATCAATATGTTCGAGGTGGTGGGAGATGGCATTGCATTTCCCTTTACAGAGAGCCGATTCATCCGTACTCTCTCCGTACTCATCGCCTGATTTCCCCTGTTTCGCATGGCCAAGCGCCCCACACCCAAGAAGAAGCGCGCAAAGCGCGCCACCCGGCTCCAGCACTCCGCCTACGTCACGGGCGAGGTGAAGCGGCTGCGCGAGCGGCAGAATTCGCCGTACAGCGCACCGGCCGCGCCCAAGGCCAAGGCATCGAAGGCGATCAAGAAGATCAAGGCATGACGGAAATGACAAATGTCAAATTTCCAATTTCCAATGACGACGAAGCGGTATTCTCAACACAGCATTGATCATTGATACTTGGATAGTGGAAATCTGAAATTAGAAATTCATTCCTCGTCCCTCCTCATGGCTCGTCGCCGCCACCTCTCCCGGATCGCCGTCATGCAGTCGCTCTTCGAGCACGACAGCCGCCCGGAGGTCGATGTGCAGACGTCGCTGCGCTTCAATGCGGAGGAAGCCGAGGAGCTCGATCGCCCCTTCGCCGAAGCGCTGCTCGCCGGCATCCGCCGGCATGAAGCAGAGATCAAGCAGTCCATTCAGGAGCATGCCCCCGGCTGGACGCTGGAGCGGATGGACCCCATCGCGCGGTGCGTGTTGCTGCTGGGTACCTACGAGATTCTCTTCGGCAACGACGCTCCGCCGGCCGTGGTGATGAACGAGTGCATCGACATCGCCAAGGAATTCGGCACGGAGGAATCGGGCAAATTCGTCAACGGCGTGCTGAATGCGATGGTTCAGAAGAGGTAACGGGGTCGTTTGTTCGTTTGTTCGTTTGTTCGTTTGTTCGTTCGTTCGTTACGCGCGTATCGTTCTTCGTTTCCTCGTTGTTCGTGGGTCGGGAGCGGTGCGGAACCTGCCTTGTGCGGCTGTGCGGGCCTCTTCTACACTGACACCGTATGCAAGCATCGTTCACGAAACTGGAGAAAGCCATCGGCTACCACTTCCGCAATAAGGAATTCCTTGTCCAGGCCCTGACGCACCGCAGCGCCGTGCGGGAGAGCCGCCGCAGCGGACACAACGAGCGGCTGGAATTCCTGGGCGACGCCGTGCTGGAGCTGGCGGCCACGGAGCACCTGTTCCATCTGTCCGACAAGCCCGAAGGGGAACTGACCAACTGGCGCTCGGCGCTGGTGCAGCGGGAGAACCTCGCGGCCGTGGCGCGCGACATCCGGTTGGGGCAGTACCTCTCCATCAGCCGGGGGGAGGAGGCCAGCGGCGGGCGGGACCGCGCTTCCACGCTGGCCAACGCGCTGGAGGCGCTGATCGGAGCCATCTACCTCGATCGCGGGTTCGAGGAAGCCCGGCAGTTCTGCCTGCAGTTCATCCTCACGCGCCTGGATCAATTATTGGCCGCCGGCAAGGACCGCGACCAGAAGAGCATCTTCCAGGAACGGGCGCAGGAGCACTACGGGATCACGCCGCACTACGAGACGGTGGATGCCGTGGGGCCGGATCATCAGAAGCATTTCACCTGCGCGGTCTTCATCGGCGAGGAGAAGGTGGCGGAAGGTACGGGCAATTCCAAGCAAAAGGCGGAGCAGTCCGCGGCGCAGGCGGGGATCAAGGCGAAGGGGTGGGGGGCGAATGGATAATGGATAATGGACCCCCCTTCGCTCCCACGGAGCTACGGAGGGGCAGGCAATGGATAATGATGAATGACAAATTTCCAATTTCCAATGACAAAGGACGAGGGCGCACATGCAAAATGGGAAATGCAAAATGATTCCCCCACAGAGCGGGTCTTCGACCCGCGGTCAGGGATGCGACCCCCGGTCAGGGATGCGACCTGCGGTCAGGGATGCGACCCGCGTGATATTTGCAGAGCCGCACGTCGAAGACGTGCTGCTGGCGGGTGGGGATCGGTGCTACCATTGATCTATGTCCCAACGACATGCCATACAGAATGATCGTATGATGCTGGTCACGACGGTGACGCATGATCGCGAACCGATATTTGAAGAACCGACGTACGCACGCGAAGCCGTTGATCACATCTATCGCGTGCAGCAACGTATCCCATTTTTTCTCCACGGTTTTGTGATCATGCCGGACCATTGCCATTTCCTTCTCCGTGTCCCTGCGCCGGGCAGCATTTCGCAGGTGATGCGTTCCTATAAAATGGGGCTGACATTCCAGACAGGAGAAGGACCCATGTGGCAGAGACGCTTTCATATTCGCCTTGCAAACAATCCCCATGCAGCATTGCAGTACCTGCACATGAATCCGGTCAAAGCGGGGTTCGTGGAATCGCCCGAATTCTATCCCTGGTCTTCCGCGTCGGGACGGTGGGATATCACCCCCATTGCATAGAACGTAGCAGCAGGTCTTCGACCTGCGACTATGAAAATCACCGCACGTCGCATACACCGCACGTCGAAGACGTGCTGCTGGGATCACCATATCCGCACGTCGAAGACGTGCTGCTATCTGCTATTTCATCTTAATCTCAATATCCACCCCCGACGGAAGCGAGAGCGACTGGAGGCTCTCGACGGTCTTGAAGGTGGTCTCGGAGAGGTCGATGAGGCGGCGGTGCGTGCGCATTTCGAACTGGTCCCGCGCGTTCTTGTGGACGAAGGTCGACTTGTTGACCGTAAACTTGCGGATGTGCGTCGGCAGCGGGATGGGTCCGCGGACGATGGCGCCGGAGCGCTCGGCGGTATCGATGATCTTGCCGGCGGCTTCATCCAGCACGCGGTGATCGAAGGCGCTGAGCCGGATGCGGATACCCGAAACACCCCCGTCGGATTTCTTCGAGGAGGACTTGGTCTTCACGTCCTTGTCCGCGGACGCTGATGTTTTCGTCGCTTTGGCGGCGGTCTTCTTGCTGGCTGGCTTGGAACTCTGGGCGGACATAGGAGGGGAAGGAACAGTCCACCTGCGTCCGCCTGCGACGGAGCTCCGGCGGATCTTCGGTGGATGGGGGATAAAGAACAGAAGAAGAGGAAGATGGAGGGGGAGGCGAGTCCCCCTCCGTTCCCGATACCAGACTTACTTGAGGATCTTCGTCACCACGCCGGCGCCGACGGTGCGGCCGCCCTCCTCCTTGGTGAGGATGTACACCTCGGACTCGAACTCCGTGTG
>CAYZGJ010000045.1:0-904 GCA_964478005.1 uncultured Candidatus Peribacteria bacterium | reverse complement strand
CCGTCCTCCAGGGCGATGGGGGCGGCGAGCGCGACGGTGAACTTCACCTTGTCACCCGGCATGACCATCTCCACGTTGTCGGGGAGGGTGACGGAGCCCGTCACGTCGGTCGTGCGGATGTAGAACTGAGGCTTGTAGCCCTTGAAGAACGGCGTGTGGCGGCCGCCCTCCTCCTTGGTGAGGATGTACACCTCGGACTCGAACTCCGTGTGGGGCTTGATGGAACCGGGCTTGGCCAGCACCTGGCCGCGCTCGATGTCCTCGCGCTCCACGCCGCGCAGGAGCAGGCCGACGTTGTCGCCGGCGCGTCCCTCATCCAGGAGCTTGTGGAACATCTCGACGCCGGTCACGACCGTCTTGCGGGTGTCGCGCAGACCGACGATCTCCACTTCCTCGTTGACCTTGATGATACCGGTGTCGATGCGTCCCGTGGCCACGGTGCCGCGACCCTTGATGGAGAAGACGTCTTCCACGGACATCAGGAACGGCTTGTCCAGCGCGCGCTGCGGCTCGGGGATGTAGCTGTCGAGCGTGTCGAGCAGCTCCTTGAGCTTGGCAATGTTCTCCGCATCGCCCTCCACGGCCTTGAGCGCCGACCCCTTGATGATGGGCGTCTCGTCGCCGGGGAAGTTGTACTTCGTGAGCAGTTCGCGCACCTCGGCCTCGACCAGCTCGATGAGCTCGGGATCCTTGACCATGTCGACCTTGTTGAGGAAGACGACGATGTGCGGGACGTTCACCTGGCGTGCCAGCAGAATGTGCTCGCGCGTCTGGGGCATCGGGCCGTCGGCGGCCGACACCACGAGGATCGCGCCGTCCATCTGGGCGGCACCGGTGATCATGTTCTTGACGTAGTCGGCGTGACCCGGGCAGTCCACGTGCGCGTAGTGGCGCGTGGCGGTCT
>CAYZGJ010000044.1:0-10529 GCA_964478005.1 uncultured Candidatus Peribacteria bacterium | reverse complement strand
GAGACGCCACCGGAGCCCATGCTCACGGGGCCGTCGGATCCGGAGGTGATGCAGACCGTGGCGGGGGGGGACGTGACGTCGTCCAGTGTCGCCAGGACGCAGTTTCTGCAGGACACGATTCGTTCCGTGAAAGCGGCGGGCGGCAATGCGATCATCATCGACGTGAAGGGGTCGCGGGTGTACTTCCACACGGATGCGGCGCTGGCCAATCAGTATCAATTGGTGAAGCCGATGTACGACCTGCCCGCGCTCATCGAAGCCGCGCACGCAGAAGGGTTGAAGGTCATGGGCCGTCTGATCGCCGTGAAGGATGACGGCATCACGGGCAAGGTGCCGGAGACGCTGGTGCGCCATCCTGTGTCCAACGCGGTCCTGAGTTACGGCTGGGTGGATCCGTCCCATGAAACAGCGCTGCAATATAATCGCGAGGTGATCTGCGCGCTGGCCAAGGCGGGGATCGACGAGATCAACCTGGATTACATCCGGTTCTCCACGGCGAACTTCGGCGCGCTGAAGGTGTGGAGCGGCGCGGAGAAGGCGGAGAAGGTGCGGAAGTTCGTGGAGATGACGCGTTCGGCCATTGATGAATGCGGGCCGGATACGCTCTTCGGCATGAGCACCTACGCCATCCTGGGCTGGAACTATCCGGTGAACCTGGAGACACTGGGGCAGGACATCGTGGCATTCGCGCCGCTGGTCGACATCATCTCGCCCATGGCTTACCCGGCCACGTTCACGAGCCCCGAGTACTACGTCCCGGGCAGGAATCCCGGCAGCCGCATGTACTGGCTGGTGTACCGCACGCTCACGGGCTACCAGGAACTGCTGGGGCCGGAGCACAGCCACAAGATCCGTCCGTGGATCCAGGGCTACGGCGTGACCGCGCAGGACATGCGGGATCAGATGAAGGCCGTGTCCGACGCGGGTGTCTGCGGCTTCCAGGTGTGGAGCGCGGGGAACAACTACGCGCCCACCTACGCCGCCATGCCGAGTTTTCAGAGACCGGAGAACTGTGTGGCGCTGTAGAATTTTCTGAAATTTCAGCCGTGATTCGTGATTTTTATTATTGTGTCTGCTGATCTGCAAGGATCGACAGCACTGCATCGATTCCCCTGCGCTGCGTATTCCAGTCTGATCCCCAACGACGGGGTCCTTCGATTTCCAGATACGCGATACCCCCGGCTGCACACCATTCCGCCAGAGTGCCCGTTTGGCGTAACGCTTTCCATGAATCATATGAAAACAAGGAATACCCGGTGGCTGTTGCATAGACTTGTGCCAATTGCTGGGAAAGAGCATCGGCATTACCAAATACATCCCTCCCCGCGTTGTGGAAGGAAAATATCGCTCCCGGTCGTTTACGCCGAATCAGATCGACGAGCGAGTGAACCTCAGGAGTAGAATTGCCATGTTCCCCGGCAAATACCTCGGTTCGTTCGGTATACTCCCTGCCGTGATTCCAGGCTGCATCAACGGTAAAACTGTTCGTATCGAAGTTGCGATTGAGGTCGACTCCTTGTGCATTCAGTCTCCCCACACGTCCGCCATTTCGGTAGTCCGGGTGCTTGCATGCTTCTGCAAAGCCATCCGGATTGAGGCAGGGGATAACTAGGATTGATTGCTGGTGATGATGTTTCAAGGACGACAGTAAGCAGTGCGCCAGTTTGACCGTACCGACTTCATTCCCGTGCATACCGGCAATACACAGCGCCTCGCAGGGGCCGGTGCCGATTGCGTAGCAGTGAATCGGTCGGTTCAGGACCGATCGTCCGATCACCTCATGCGCGATATCATCAATGCGCGCGTATCTCTCGATGATATTTTCCGCATATCCAAACACTGCTCTCTTCAGGGAGCCGATGCTGCGTATCCCTCGCATGCCCCCGAGTGTAGAAGACGCTTCGAGGGCGGGGAAGGGGAGACGGATGGAGCGGGATACGGGAATCGAACCCGCGTCTCAAGCTTGGGAAGCTCGCGTACTACCACTGTACTAATCCCGCAAAGGAGAAAGAGCCGCTTGGCCTGCCAACCGTAGCCGCAGCGACCCACGCGGGAGAGATGCCGACCTGTGTCCGCCTGTGGCGGATCGTCGGTCGGCAACCTTCGCTGCGCGAAGGTTGGAGCGGATGACGGGACTCGAACCCGCAACCTACGCCATGGCAAGGCGTCGCTCTAGCCAATTGAGCTACATCCGCAAGAGCGGGAGTATCCTAGGGAGAATCGATGGCGCATGCAACTTTCTCCTGCAGGAGGATTTCCCCGGGAAAGGGTCCGCTGTCGCAGGGGGAAGCCCCATCAGGGCTACCAATTTTCTGCATTCTGTGGTACAATAGTCCGAATGCCCACACACACCTCCTCCTCCCGCCTGCCGCCGGTTCTGCGGCTGCTGTCCACGTCCGCGCTGGCGCTGCTGACCGCCGTGAGCACGTTCTCCGCAGCGATGCGGGTCTCGGCGCAGCCCAATACCATCAGGTTACTTGAACCGGTGAACCCCAGCCTGCGGGAGATCACGCCGCAGCCGGGATTATCTATGTTCTACCAGTACTTCAACGCCACGTGGCCGTGGGTGCTGGGGAGCGCGGCGGGAATCGCGGTGCTGTGGGCGCTGATCGGCGGCATCCAGATCATGCTCTCCGGCGACAATACCGGCATGCGCAGCGACGGCACCAACCGTCTGCTGTGGGCGCTGGCGGGGCTGCTCATCATCGGTCTGGCGGGGGTCATCCTCAGCACGCTCAATCCGCTGGCTTACCAGCAGGTGCCATGATCCGTCTCCCCCTCCTCGCCGGCATGGTTGCCCTGCTCGCTGCGGGAGTCGCGCAGGCGCAGACGCTTCCGCCTGCGAGCCAGATCTGCAACCCGCTGCTGTACGGATGCGGAGCCGGACCGGCGAACATCTTCGCCGCGAATGCGCCGGAGGTACTGGTCTGGGTCCTGAACATCGCCACAGCCATCTGTCTGGCGGTGATCATCTGGGCGGGATTCCACATGCTGCTCTCCCTGGGGGATGAGGGCCACATCGCCAAGGATCGCATGCGCGTGCTGTGGGCGCTGATCGGCCTGGTCATCGTCATCTCCTCGCAGGTGATCGTGGGAGCGGTGGGTACCACCAATGTCGGCCAGGCGGCGGGCGATCCAGTGGCCATGGTGGGCGCCGCGTTCCGCGCGTTCATCCTCTCGATCCGCGTCCTCCTCAACGTCGCCTTCACCATCGTCGCGGTGATCGCCGGCATCCGCATGGTCTACGCGCAGGGCAAGCAGGATGAGTTTGCCAAGGGCAAGACGATGCTGGTGGGGGCCATCACGGGCGCGCTCATCATCAACCTGGCCACCGCCCTCATCCGCGCGGTCGTCGCCATCTTCCAATCCTGATATGCGTGTGCTCCTGTTCTGCATCGGTCTGCTCACCGCCCCATCCGCGCACGCCGTCACGCTGGATGGTGCGGGACAGGGCGCGGCGGGGGTAGACGGCATGTGGAGCATGATCCGCTCGACGTTCGTCCTGGGGGCGGGATCGCCGCTGACGCCGCTGGGCGCCGTGACGTTCTTCCGGGATCGCATCATCGTCTTCGCCTTTTCCATCATCGGGGCGCTGGCGGTGGGGCTCATCATGTACGCGGGCATTAAGCTGATGATCGGCGGGGAGGAGGGGATCGCCGACGCGAAGAAGATCATCCTGCACACGCTGGTCGGCCTGGCGCTGGCGCTGCTGGCGGGCGTCGTGATCGCCTTTGTGGCGGGGATCGCGGGGACGCTGCTCTCGTAGGACCAAGGACAAATGACAAATTTCCAATGTCAAAAGATTTGCTGAGGATCTGGGATGTTTGACATTTGTCCTTTGACATTTGTCATTTATCATCTCCGCATGTCCCGCCGGTACATCACCACGGCCATCGATTATCCCAATGCCGCGCCGCACATGGGGCACGTGCTGGAGAAAGTCCTCGCCGACGTGCTGGCCCGGTGGTTCCGCCTGCGGGGAGACGACGTGCGCTTCCAGATCGGGACGGATGAACATGGGGTCAAGATCCAGCAGACGGCGCAGAAGCAGCAGATGACCCCGAAGGAACTGGTGGACCGCAACGTGCCGCTCTTTCAGGACCTCTACGGCAGGCTCCACATCTCCTTCGATTCCTTCATCCGCACGTCGGATCAGGCGGCGCACTGGCCCACGGTTACGGCGCTGTGGAACAAGCTGAAGGCGGCGGGCGTGCTGGAGAAGCGGTCATACAAAGGACTCTACTGCAGCGGTTGCGAGCGCTTTCTCACGAAGCGCGATCTGGTGGACGGCGTCTGCCCCATCCACAAGAAGGCACCCGAGGAAGTGGCGGAGGAGAACTGGTTTTTTCTGTTGAGCAAGGATACGGATGACTTGCGCCGATTGCTGACGGATCAGTGGGACGGCGACGCGTACCGTATCATCCCGTCCTCCCGCGCAGGGGAGACGCTGGCGCTGCTGGATCAGGGGTTGGAAGACATTTCCTTCTCCCGTCCGCGGTCCAGCCTGAGCTGGGGCATCCCCGTGCCGGACGATCCCGATCAGGTGATGTACGTGTGGTGCGACGCGCTGACCAATTACATTTCCGGCCTTGGGTTCTTTACCGATCACGAGGATCGCTCCTTCTGGGACGACGCCGAGGTGACGCACGTCATCGGCAAGGACATCGCCCGGTTCCACGCGCTCTACTGGCCCTCCATGCTCAAGCACGCCGGCGTCCGCGCTCCGGACAAGCTGTTGATCCACGGATTTCTCACCAGTGAGGGGGAGAAGATGAGTAAGAGTCTGGGGAATGTGGTGGTGCCGGAGGAGGTGATGGAGAAGTTCGGCGTTGATCCGCTGCGGTACTATGTGAGTCGTGAAGTGCCGGTGGGACGTGATGGCGATTTCTCCTGGCAGCGGATGCAGGATGTCTACGATAGCGAGCTGAGGAACAACATTGGCAATTTGTTGAACCGCGTGGTGCTGTTGCTGAAAAAGAACGGAGGAGCCATCGTCTCGAGCAAAGACCCCGGACTTCTGAATGATCTCTGGGTGGTCCATGAAAAAGCGATGGACAGCTTCAAAATCGAGAACGGCATTCTCACGGCGCTCAGTCTGGCGACTGCATGCAATACCTGGATCACGCAGGAGAAGCCGTGGGAGTTGCAAGGGGAAGAGAAACTGCAGAAGCTCTCGGCACTCGCAGAAGCATTGCGTCACGTTTCCCTCATGCTCCTGCCCTTCATCCCGGATACCGCCTATCGCATCAGTACACAGCTCAATGTGCCGTATGCCGAAGAAATGCTGTCCAAGGACTTCGTTATCACCGATGCGCTGAAGCAGTGGGGCGGGTGCGAGGGGTGGAAGGCGGTGGGGGAGGCGGAGATCCTGTTTGCGCCGCTCAATCCCTAGTTATAGAACATGTTCTTTGTTTGAATTTGCGAGAAAATTATATTTGCAATAATATAATAACTATGTATAATATAACCATGGCACAATACGAAGCAGACTATATAATAACGGCAATTCGAGGAGAAGGCTATGATCTAGAGTCGGTTGCTAGAGAAACTGCTGCCGAGGGTCATCAGGGGCAAGTGATTCGAAAACTTGCCCAGAGATATAGAGATTGCAAAATTGGTGTATGTTTTTTCGCATATGATGGAAATAGAGATCCAAAAGTGGGTGAGTATTACTTCACCAATGAGTGGGATAACGAAATAGAAAGAATTCAAAAAGGTGAATTGGATTAAAACAAAAGAAAACGCTGCACTCCCTCTTTCTGATGAATATAGCTGGGTCTTGCCACTCTGCGTTCTCGCCAGCATTTGTGAAGCCTTCGAGGCACATTGTACACATGCTGGCTCGGATTCATTAACACGATATATCCGACTCGGCTCTCAGCTCATGCCTCGTCCAAATTTGGTGGTTGTGCAGAAATAGCTTATAATCACCCATCTTCGCATACACCGGAACGTTGCATTCGCCATAGTTTTTGCTACGCTTTCCGTACTCCCACTTCGAACGACGGAGCGTGTTTCCGGCCACTCATGACGGGGCGCAGCACTGCACGGAGCGACAAGGGGAGATTCTATTTCTTTTCTCTTTCCTCGTATGTTTGATCCCATGTCCGATCTGACGGGCGGCGCAGACCAGCACGCCTCCGAACCCCGCCCTCCCCGCTCGCAGGGCCATGGTGGCGGTCGCGGCGGCTTTGCCAACGATCTGCACTCCGTCACCATCCACGCGCGCCAGCGCACCTTCTACGTGGACCTGAAGGAGTCCGGCAACGGCAAGTTCCTGAAGGTCTCCGAGAAGTCCCGCGGCGGCCAGAAGACGACCATCATGTTCGACGTCGAAGACCTCGATCAGATGATCGCGGCGCTGCAGGAAATGAAGCAGCACGTTGGCTGAATGGATAATGGACAATGAATAATTGACAATGATCGATTGCATGAGAACGGTCAGAGATGGCCGTTTTCATTATCCATTATCAATTATCCATTATTCATTCGTCCTCTCATCCACTCCTTCCCCGTCATGGGTTTCTTTCCCGCTTCCTGCACCATGTCGAGGTGTACCACCGTATGTTCCGCACAGGGCAACGGGATCGATGTGTCCGTCGGTTCCAGCGCCGTTGCGAGCAGCTTGATGTCACGGCCGTGCACGGGGCAGGTGACGCCCGGCCAGGGGACGAGCGCGCGGACCATGCGGTCCACCTGTTCCGCAGTCATCGTAGCGGGATCGGCTCTGCCATCCGCGCGGGTCAGCTTGCGGCAGACCGTGATGCCATCGGGGGATTGCGGTACGGGGTGGAGCGGCCGCTGCAGGGTTGCCGCCAGCAGATCGGCGCCCATGCGGCTGAGGCGCTCCTTGAGCTGCGGCGTCGTCTCCCGCGGTCCCACGGCCGTCCTCGCCGTGGCGAGGAGGGGACCGGTGTCCAGGGCCGCTTCCATGATCTGCACGGCGACGCCGGTTTCGCTGTCTCCCGCGAGGATCGCGTGCTCCACGGGCGAGGCGCCGCGCCAGCGGGGGAGCAGCGAGAAGTGGACGTTGACGGGGGCGATGACCGGAAGATCGAGGACCTGCTGCGAGAGGATCTGGCCGTAGGCGACGACGATGAGAAAATCGAACGACGGGATGTGAGATGTAAGATGTGAGATATGAGTATTAAGATGATCGGGTTGGAACACGGGAAGATTGAGGCGATGGGCTGCTTGTTTCACAGGCGAGGGTTGCGGTTCTCCGGAGCGGCCAACCGGGCGGTCGGGCTGCGTGATGACGAGACGCACGTCGAAGGCGGGATCCGACGCCAGCGCTTCGAGCGCGGGGACCGCGACGTCGGGTGTGCCGCAGAACAGGACGGAATGAGGCATGCGGAGAGTATACACGCGTAGCGCCCTTCACATTCATGCGCTCCACATCCACTGTGGAAATCGTTCAATGTCAGTTCGTTGAGCGGCGCGCGTCGGCATCCTAGGATCGACACCTTTATGCCCGTCGCACGCACCGACGCACTGGCCGCACGTGACATGCTGCGAAACGCCAAGCGCATCGTGTGCATCTGCCATCGCGGGCCGGACGGCGACGCAGTGGGATCGATCCTGGGAATCGGCTTGCTCATCGAGAGGCATCTGGACAAGCCGGTCGCGCTCTACTGCGCCGATCCCGCACCGGAGATGTTCGCCTTCCTGCCCGGCGTGCAGCGCATCCGCGAGCCTCTGCCGCTGCAGGAGGGGGATGCCGTGGTGGTGGTGGACACCGCCGAGCCCAAGCTGACGAAGCTGGAGCAGAGCCATCCGACGCTCTTTGACGGCACGGTGCCGCTCGTCAACATCGATCATCATCCCGGCAATACGCGCTTCGGCACGGTCAACATCGTCGTGCCGGACGCGGCCTCGGCCTGCGAGGTCATCGTGGAGCTGGCGGACGTGCTGGAGTGGACGATCACGCCGGAGATCGCCACGGCCTTGCTCACGGGCGTCTACACCGATACGGGCGGGCTGCTGCACAGCTCCACTACGGCGGGGGTCTACCGCACGGTGGCGCGGTTGCTGCGGGCGGGGGCGCGGCATCAGCTGATCATCGCGGCCGTGTACCGCACGGCCAAGCTGAGCACGCTGCGGCTGTGGGGCCGCGTGCTGGAGAAGATTTCCATCAGCGAGGAGGGAGGGGCGGTGTCTGCGGTGACGGAGGGCGACTTCCGCGCGACGGGCGCCGATTACTCCGAGCTGGCGGGGGCGATCGATTACGTGAACGCGGTGCCGGGAATGCGGTTCTCCATGGTTCTCTCCGAACGCGGCGGGCAGGTGAAGGGGAGTCTGCGCACACTGCGGGATGACGTGGATGTCGCGGCCATGGCGAGCAAGCTGCAGGGCGGCGGGCACAAGAAAGCCGCGGGCTTTGCGGTGGAAGGCAGGTTGAAGCCGGAGCTCAGGTGGAAGGTGGTGGAGAAGAAAGAGGAGCAGGCGAATGTCAAAGGACAAATGTCAAAGGACAAATGAACGTGCCCTCTCAGCACATCATTTGATATTTGGCATTTGAAATTTGTCATTCTTCATCTCGTTTCATCACCTCCTCCGGCTTCGTCGTGATGAATTGCGCTTCCTCGGGGCTCGCGATGATCTGGACCGCGACGTGCTTGTAGCCTGCGAAGAGAATTCCCTGGCCCACGTCGGAATTGAGCAGCACGACCTTCTCGCCGTCGGTGAGGTAGAAGAGCTTCTGGAGGTTGTCGACGGTGGTGGGGGACTGCCGCAGCAGCACCTGCAGCGCGGAGTTCGTGATGATCGGCTTGCCGTAGGGCGACTCCACGAAGTCATCGACGTCCTGCGTGATGGTGGTGACGCCCAGGTAGTACTTGCGTGCGCGCTTCACGATGCCGTAGAGGAAGCGGGCGGAGTCCTCGTGCTGCATGAGGTTCCACGCCTCGTCGATCACCAGAATCCGCTTGCGCATCTGCGCACGGATGCGGTTCCACAGGAAGTTGAGCACCACGTAGATCGCGATGGGGCGCAGCTGCTCCTCCAGGTCGCGGATCTGGAAGACGATCATCTGTTTGTCCAGGGAGACGTTCGTCTTCTGATCGAACAGCCCCGCGAAGCTCCCCTCGGTATACTTCTGCAGGATGCGGGCCATGTTCTCGCCGCCGTCGCTGGTCAGCAGGACGTCGACGAGCTGTCCCAGCGTGGGCGGCTCCAGCGCGCCCGGATCGGGCGACTGCAGCGTGATGCCGTTCAATGCGTAGGTATCGAGGATCGCCTTGTCCAGGATGCCGTCCTCCGCGGGGGTGATCGGGCCCAGCATGAGGCGCAGGAGGCCGTGGATGTTGATGACCGATGCCCGCAGCACTTCGCCCGGGGCTGCGTCGTCGCCGCGCAGCGCGGTCGGCAGATCGAAGGGGTTGATGCGGAACGGGCTCTGGATCGACAGCGGGATGAACGATCCTCCGACGGCCTGGCAGAGGCTGGTGTACTCGTTCTCCGGGTCGATGACCAGGACCTCGGTGCCCTGCATCAGGTAGCGAAGGAGCTCCAGCTTGGCGGTGAAGGATTTTCCCGCGCCGGAGGTGGCGAAGATGTTGCTGTTGGCGTTGGGCATGTCGAACCGGTCGAAGATGACCAGGGAATCGTTATGCCGGTTGATGCCGTAGAGGATGCCGTGGTCGTCGGTGAGGTCGGAGCTGGAGAAGGGGAAGCTGGCTGCCAGCGGCGAGGTGTTCATGTTGCGGTTGATCTCCAATTCGTCCTGGCAGATGGGCAGCGTGGAAGTCCAGGCGTGCTCCATCTGGAAGTAGGCGGGCTTGGTGAGGATCAGCTTGCCGCCCAGCACCGATTCCACATCGGTCTGGACTTTCTTCAGCCGTTCCTCGTCCTCGGCGTACAGCGTGACGTACAGTCCGAACTGGAAGAGCTTCTCCTGGCCGCGCGCCAGCAGGTCGCGCAACTCTTCCGCGTCCTGCAGGGCGGCTTCCAGCGCGGGATCGCGGACGATGCCCCGTTGTTCATTCATGCGGATGGAGCTGCGCAGCTCCGCCACCTTCTTGCGCAGCATCTTCATGATCGCCTTGTTCGAGCTGGGATAGATGAAATGCGCCACGTCCATCGTCACGTCCTGATTGATGGTGGCGCCCATCCAGTTGGGGTAGATGAAGTTCGGCCAGTTGTACGCGTAGAGCGTCCGCACCACCTGATCGTTGATGGCGAGTTCCTTGGTGCGGATCTGCATGCCGGCCGGAGCGATGAGATCGAGCATCTTCTGCAGTCCCTCCTCGTACCGCTTGATCTCCTCCCGCTCCTCGGGTGTCAGCGCATTGTCCGCCGCCTCCGCGCCGCCGGCCCGTCGCACCGTGTCGGGCGTGTGCAGTCCCAGGAGCTCGTCGAGGGCTTCGACGGCGGGATTCGCCGCATGGGGCGGGGGAGCGGCCGGGGAGGGGTTGGGTGTGTCGGGCATGAGGGAATTTCTGTGTATTGTATCACAAAAACGAGTTGTTTCCTACGGAGGGGAGTTTGACAAAAGTCATCATTATTTACGAATTATGCAATTTCGAACC
>CAYZGJ010000043.1:0-10734 GCA_964478005.1 uncultured Candidatus Peribacteria bacterium | reverse complement strand
CGCGTGACGTAGTCCACGCTCCGGACGAAGCGCTGGGCGCGCAATGCAGCGTAGAGCTCCTGCACGGAGCTCTCGCCCGCACCGGGACGGATCTCCAGCCGCAGCGCAGCCCGTCCGGTCAGCAGGCGGTTGCCCCCCTCCGCCCCCAGCAGCAGCACGCTGAAAATCTGCATCAGCAGCAGCAGCCCGGTGAGCAGCAGCAGCGTGGCGCCCCACCCCCGGTCGCGGACGATGGAACGAAGGCCCCGGCGGATGCCACGTGGCACGGCGCGATGGGTATCGGCTGCCTGTCTCATGGAACGGCAGTGTACCAGAGTCGCCGTGCAAACCCTACCCCTTCACGTCGACGGGCGTGTCTTGTACGTGCAGCTCCAGGTGGGCGATGGCCGCCACGCACTCGCGGGCGCGCGGGTTGGCCGGCTCCAGATCCAGCGCCCGCTGGAAGAGCGCGCGGGCCTTGGAGAAGTGCCGCAATTCCAGGTGGCACACGCCCAGGTCGCAGAGGATGAGGGCGTTGTCACTGTCCAGGTTCAGCGCCCGCTCCATGGTCGCCAGCCCCGGCACGTGCTCGCCCCGGCGGAAGAGCGCCCAGCCCAGGCAGCGCAAAATCTCCGGATTGTTGGGACGCAGGCGGTTGGCCTCGCACAGGCAGACGAGCGCCTCTTCCCACCGCTCGGCGTGGGAGTGGAGGAAGCCGAGGATGTAGTGGCCGGTGTAACTGCCCTTGTCGAGAGCAATCGCCTGCCGGGCGGCCGTCTCGGCGCGGTCGAAATGGTCCAGGCTCAGCTCGTTATCGGCGATCTCCTCCAGGGCCGAGACATTGCCCGGATCCTCCAGGATCAGCTCCTCCAGCAGGGCGATCGCTTCGGCGTGGTGCCCGGTCAGCTTCAGGCGCTCGGCGCGCTCCAGGCGTTCCAGGGTACCGGGGGCGGGTGTGTCATCGTCGTGCATTGCCGGGATTGTAGGGGAAGAAGTGCGGAGTCAAAGGGAATTCTTGCTTTTTTCGAATTCAGAAGCAACCGGGCGTCAGGAAGCAATTCACGGTGCGGTAGAGGGCGTAGGACCCCAGCACCACGATGATCCCCAGCACCGACCCCACGATGAAGTCCTTGCCGCGCTGGCGCAGATCTTCCTTCACGCCGGAGGCCATCACGAGCACCGCGCCCACCACGAACATCGCGCTGGAGAAGAGCACGATGGCGCCGGCGAGGAACGCGCTGATGTTGCCCAGAACCTGCCAGAAGGAGAGCGCCGTTCCGACGCCCACCTGCAGCTGCGCGCGCGCCGCAGACGGCAGGAGCGCCAGGGCTGCGAGGGGCGGAGCGTACCGGAGGAAGAAGCGGCGTCGAGACATCACCACAGTATAGCACAAAAATGCCGCCCGCGCACATTGCGCCGGCACACGGCACCCGCCTACACTGGAGCCCTCCTTATGAGTGACGGTTTTTCCATGCGCAGCCTGGCTGCGCACCAGACGGGCAACGGCAGGAACGGCGTGCGCCTCTCCGCCCTCCATCGGGCGCGCAGAAGGGCGGGGGCCGGCAAGGGGAGGGGGGACAGGCGCTTCGGCGGTCTGCGCGGCCGCCTGGGAGGGTGGAGCCGGGGACAGTGGCTGGTCCGGGGAGGGGCCATGCTCGCCGGCGCGGGCATCTTCTACCTGCTCTTCCTCTGGATGACCCTGCCGGACATCTCCGATCCGCGCAGCCTCATCGCCGCGCAGAGCTCGGTCATCGTCGACCGCAACGGCACGGAGCTCTACCGCCTCTACGACGAGGAGAACCGGACGTTCATTCCGGGAACCGACATCCCCGAGCACATGAAGCACGCCATCGTCGCCATCGAGGACGAGCGCTTCTACCAGCGCGGCTGCCTGGATGTGCGCGCCATCGCCCGCGTCTTCTACCGCTTCGGGCAGGCGGGAGGCGCCTCCACGCTCACGAGGCAGCTGGCCCGCAACGCGCTGGACCTCAAGCGGGAGAACCTGCTCAACCGCAAGCTGAAGGAACTGATCCTCGGCTGCCAGCTGGAGTCGCGCTACGACAAGGACGAGCTGGTGAACCTCTACCTCAACTGGATCCCCTTCGGGCAGAACGCCTACGGCGTGGAGCTCGCCAGCCGCACGTACTTCAACAGCGCCGCGAAGGATCTGACGCTCGCGCAGTCGGCCATCCTGGCCTCGCTCCCCCAGCGCCCGTCGTACTTCAGTCCCTACGGCAGGCGGGTGCACACCGCCGTCTCCGACGACGTGCTCGGCCGCATCGCCAGCGGCCGCATCACGAAGGCGTCGCAGATCGACAGCGAAGACGTCACCATCGGCCTGCTGGGGACGCATGTGGGAACCGGCAGTCTCACCGTCTACGTCGGCGGCCGTACCGACCAGGTGCTGCGCAACATGCAGGACAGCGGGTTCATTACGGAGGCCGAACGCCTGCAGGCGCTGGAGGAGTTGCGGACCATCACCTTCTCCCCCTCGCGCGAGAACATCCGTGCGCCGCACTTCGTCCTGTGGGTGCGCTCCCAGGTGGAAGAACTGCTCTCCGGCGGCGCCGAGGAAGGCATCCTGAGCCAGGGGGGACTGACCATCGAGACGACGCTCGATTGGCGCCTGCAGCAGGCCGCCGAGCAGGTGGTGCGCAACCGCCGCGACGACATCGGCCGCGTCTACGAGGGGCACAACATCGCGCTGGTGGCGGCCGCCACCGGCACCAACCAGATCCTGGCCTACGTGGGAAACGCCGATTACCACGACGAGGAGCACGACGGAAAAGTCGACATGGCCCGCGCGCCCCGCCAGCCGGGCTCCAGCTTCAAGCCGCTGGTGTACGCGGCCGCCTTCGAGCGCGGCTACGGACCCGGGACGGTGCTCTATGACGTCCCCACGAAAATCGGACAGGAGACGCCGCAGAACTTCGACGGCGGCTTCTGGGGCCTCATGAGCATCCGCCGCGCGCTGGCCGCTTCGCGCAACATCCCCGCCATCAAAGCGTACTTCCTGGCCGGCGAGGATGCGGGCGTGCTGGACATGGCCGCCCGCCTGGGCGCCTCCGCCCCCCAGCGACAGAAGCGGACGCTGCAGCAGAGCAATCCCGATTTCACCTACGGCTGGCCGCTGGCGTTGGGTGCGGGCGAGACCCCCCTTCTGGAGATGACGCAGGCCTACGCCACGTTCGCCAACGGGGGCAGGGCCAAGGCGCTCATCAGCATCCTCCGCATCAAGGACCGCCGTGGCAACATCCTCTACGAAGCGGACACCCAGTCGGAAGGCGCGCAGGCCATCGACCCGCGCATCGCCTACCAGATCACCTCCATCCTCAGCGACACGGGCGCCCGCCCCAACGAGTTCTGGCAGGCGACGCTCTCCGTCCCCGGCTTTGCATCCGCGGCGAAGACCGGCACCAGCAACAAATGCCTCCGGCGCGATGACAACGGCAACTGCCTGGAGCGCAAGCCGGATAATCTCTGGACGATGGGGTACACGCCGGCGCTCGTCACGGGCGTATGGATCGGCAACGCCGACGCCGCCCCGCTCTCCGCCCGGGCGGAATCCCTCTCGCAGGCGGCACCGCTGTGGAAGGACTTCATGGTCCGCGCGCACGCGCTGCTGGAGAATCCCGCCACCACCTTCCCGCAACCCTCCGGCCTGGTGCAGCCGCAGATCTCAACCCTCTCCGCGCAGCTGCCCACCGCCTGCACGCCGGTCTCCTTCCGCGGCTCCGATCTCTTCCTGCAGGAGAATGCCCCCACCCAGCCCGATCCCGCCTGCGTGCAGGTGATGGTCGACCGCGTCACGGGGCTCCTCGCCTCGCCGGAGTGTCCGGCCGACGCGGCGGAGGAGCGCAGCTTCTTTGCGCCCCGGGAAGTCCTGGCCGACCGCTTCCCCGAGTGGCAGCAGGCGGTCCTGGCATGGGCGACAGGCGCATCAAGCGGCGGCTCCCTCCCGTTGCCCCTGCTTCCCTCCGAGCAGTGCACGCTCTCGCTCACGCCGGGGCGGGACATCCGTCCGCAGCTCACGATCACCTCCCCCACGGACGGCGGTTCCGCCACGTACCCGTCCTTCCGCCCGCAGTACGATGCCGTCGTGGGATCGTCGATCCGGGAAATCTCGGCCACCGTGGACGGCAAGCCAGCCGGCTCCGCCACCGCGGCGCCCTTCGATCTGGTCGTGCGCGTGCCGCGCTCCGTGAGCGAGGGGGGGACGCACACGCTGGTCCTCACGCTCACCGACGAGTTCTACAACACCGTCTCGCAGGAAGTCTCCTTCCGTTTCGAAGAGGACGCCTCCGCGCCCACCGTCCGCTTCCTCCGCCCGCGCGGTGCGCTGACCGCCCCCGCCGGTACCACCATTACGCTGGAGGCGGAAGCGCGGGATGACGGCGGCATCCGGTTCGTCGAGTTCTTCGTGGATAACCGGCTGCTGACCTCGCGCCCCGCCGCCCCCTACCGATTGGAGTGGGAGCAGACCCTCGCTCCGGGGTCCTACACCCTGCGCGCCGTGGCGACGGATCTCGCAGGCAATACGAGTGAGGATGACGTGAGTCTGACGATCGAGCCCTGACCTGAGCCCTGTGACATTGGAAATTCGTCCGTATCCATTCTTCATTCGCCCCCATGCGCCTCACCCTCAGCCTCCTCTCCCTCTCCCTCCTCCTCGCCGCCTGCGCGGCGCCCACGGGCGGACAGGTGCTCTCGGATATGCCCCTGCCGCCCCCCGAGCCCGCTCTCGCTTTCCCGCCGCTCCTCGACCTCGCGGAGAGCGTCATCACCCTCAGCGACTACGAGAGCGGCTGGCGCCGGTACACCACCCCCGGCGGGCAGCTCTCCTTCCTCTACCCGCCCTCGTGGGAAGTGGACGACGGCGAATGGACCATCACGCGGACGGTCTTCGTGGGGACGAAGGAAGAGGCGCCCCACCCCGTGGATGTCCTGCTGACAGTCCATGGGATCGGGGAGGTGCCGCAATCCGACGCCGTCGCAGAGCAGGTGGAGCAGATCCGCATCAACCCGCTCACGAACCGCCTGCTGCAGGCTCCGACCGGCCTCCTCGATCCGTCCGCCGCGGCGCAGGGCTCCGGCTCCACGGTGGCCGTCTACCGGACCACCATCGATCCGGGCCGCTCCTTCCTGCACCTGATCGTCCCGCGCCGCCAGTCGCTGCTCACGATCGAAACCCCCAGCACCGCCCTGGCCACGGCCTACCCGCTGCGCGTGGTGCTGGAGTCGGTGCGGTTTCGGGACTGATGGATTGGCATTTCCAGACGTGATAGCATCATCGTATGAAAGTAAAAGTAAGCGCCAGATATATCATGATCGGTGCAGTGATGGCTGTAATACTGACGATTGGCATCGTAGGAGCTCAATGGGCAACGGGTTGGTCCGATCCCACGATTGCACCGCCGCCGGAATACGCCGAGGCAAGTCTGCGGGTCGACATCACTCTTTTGCGATGTTCGATGTATGGAAAATGCCGTCCTCAGCCGGGGGCTGAAATCTCTGGCGCAGAAATTGCATGTCCACTGCTGGATGCCAGCGGTTCGGATCCCTCGTGGTACGGTTGGTGCCGACAGTCGGCAATGAACATGCCGATGCGAACTGACGAAAACGGACGTGGCGTATTATGGTTCAATCTTCAGCCGGACCCTCATCGCATTTCGCTTGCAAAAGATACGTTCGGGCCAAGTGTCAGCATACAGACTGAGTTTGATCGCGTGCAGGGCAAGCCGGAGATGTTAGCTAATGATCACTGGCAGGTAGAGATGCGAGCGGCAGGCCGGCAATAAATACACTCCTCGATCATGCACAGTCACCCTAGCACGGTGTCACCTTTCCTGCACATTCCACTTCTTCCCCACGCAACGAAAAACGAACAAACGAAAAACGAAGGAACGAGATAACGAACTAACGCCCCTCACTCCATCTCCCCGGCAATGTCCTCTCCGATCTCCGCATTCGTATGCACTTCGGAAACGTCATCTTCCTCTTCCAGTGCATCGATCAAAGACAGTAATTTGCGCGCGGTCTCCGCATCGGTGATATCGGTCTTCTGCGTGGGCACGTACCGAAGCCCCGCGGAGAGCACCTCCATCCCCTGCGCTTTCAATGCATCCCGCACCGCCGCCCAGTCGGCCATGCCCGTCGTGACCGTCAGCGTATCGCCATCGTGCTCGATGTCCTCGGCCCCGGCATCAATGAGTTCCAATTCCAAGGCACTCACATCTTGCGTCTCACGTCTCACATCTTTCGCCGTCACCACCCCCTTGCGCTCAAACATCCACAGCACCGACGATGATTCCGCAAACGCCGCCCCCTGCTTGCTGAGGATCGCCTTCACGCGCGGCAGCGTGCGATTCTTGTTGTCCGTCAGGCACTCGATGAGCAGCGCCGTTCCGCCCGGCCCCATCCCGGCGTAGATGACCTCCTCCATGCGGTCGCCCTTCAGCTCGCCGGTCCCCTTCTTGATGGCGCGGTCGATGTTGGCATTGGGCACATTGTCCGCCTTGGCGTTGTCGATGGCCGTGCGCAGGCTGGGATTCATGTCCGGATCGCCCCCGCGCTGCGCCGCGATTTCGATCAGCTTGGCATGGCGCGTGTAGATCTTCCCCCGCGCGGCATCCGCTGCGGTTTTCTTGACCCGGATGTTATGCCACTTACTGTGTCCTGACATTGGTTAAAGGAAAGAGTGGGCAAAGTGTACCGCAGATTCGTTGTTTGTTCATCGTTACTCGTTTTTCGTTTACACACCACAACAGTGTTCTCTGCGAAACGCGCAACGAACAAACGATCAACGAATAACGTTTTTTACTTCCGATACGCCAGCATCCCCAGGAACCGCGCCCGCTCCACGGCCTCGCGCAGACGCTTCTGGTGGCGCAGGCACACGCCCGTGTAGTAGCGGTTGCGGATGTTGCCGAAGTAGTCGACGTAGGGCTTGAGCGCGCCGTAATCCTTGTAATCGATGTGCACGGTGCCCGCAGTGCAGAACGGGCACTGCTTGAGGCGGGGATCACTGCGCTGCTGGGTGCGGGGCGAACGAGCCATGGGGAAGTGGAGAAGGAAGAGCCGGGAACGTAATTGGGAATTGGAAATTAGAAATTAGACATTCATCAGATGTCCAGATCGGTATCGGAAATGAGCTTGTCGAGCTGCTTGCTGAGGGCTTCGCCGGTGGCGGCGGGCTTCTCCCTCTTCGGCGCCTCCTTGCGGGCCGGAGCCTGCTTGCGCCTGGCCTTGTCGAGCACCTGCTTCTTGAGCCGCTCCTCCTTCTCCGACGCACGCTGCGCCTCCTCCACGCGCTCCTTCTCCTTCCACTGCTTCTCGGCGTCGGCGTACGAGCGGATCTCGAGGCCTTCCGGGGGCTTGACGATCATGTGGCGCAGGACGCCCTTGAGGATCCGCAGCTGCTGGTCGATCTCCCGGAGTTTCCGCGGATCGAGCTCCTGGTAGAAGATCACGAAGTTGGCTTCGTTGTACCCGCCGATGCGATAGGCGAGTCCCCGGCGGCCCCAGCTGTCCCGGAAGATCTCCTTGGCACCTGCATCGGCAAAAATACCGTCGATCGCCTTCAGGAGCTCTGCTTCCTCCTTCTGGTTGACGGGGTAGGGATACAGGACGGCGATTTCGTAGAGGCGCACGTCCTCGGAGGTGGGGGTGTAGGAAACCATAGGCGGTTCGTGGGTAGAACCCTGCACCCAAGGGAGGTGCGGGGGAAACGCTGGACGACGACTATAGGAAAGAGTGTGAGCAAGGTCAAGCTATAATACACTCGCCGTCATCGTCACGGTGGTGCGGTACGTTCCCGGAGGCTGGCCGGCCAGCGACCCCACCTCCACGCGCACCGCGATCACCTGGGTGGAACCGCCCGGCAGCGTCGCAGAATCGCGGCTGGCGATGACAGTGGAACCCGTGCCGATATTCAGCCACTTCTCGCTCACGTCATCGGTCCCCCACCGGGCATCCGCATCGGTACTGACCGAGCGCAACCGCCCGCCCCACGCGGAAGTATCTGCGGCGACCGACCACGTCTCGGGTACATCCTCCGTCGCCGGACGGTAGGGGGGGATGGTCTGCTCCAATGCATTGATGAGCGAGCCCGTAGCCGTGCCGCCGCTGCCGGAGAGTACCTGCCAGCTGAGGCTGTAGCCCGCGCTGTTCTCCGTGCTCACCGTGCAGGTAAAGCTCGTCTCCGCCGTGCCGCTCTGAACGATGGACCCCAACGCCGCCACGGCATCGCACGCCAGGCCGATGGTCGCCCCCTCCGCCGCTTCCTCCTGCCGGTACCCCGCATCCAGCACGGAGGCATCCGATTGGCTGGGACCGATGATCGGCTCGCCGAGCGTATCGGCCAGGAGATAGTTGTTCGACACCGCCTGCTCGCCTCCGCCGGATGCAAATCCATCTACAGGCATGTCGTAGGAAGCCGACTGCGCAAGGTCATCGTTGGCGATCTGCCAACTGCGCAACTCCTCCATCATCCCCCCTGAGGAAGCAGCGGTGGAGGAAAGGCGCAACGGCCCCACCAGGTAAAATTCCGGGCTGACGTCCGGCGCATCGTAGACGTAGGAGAAGACCGCCGTCTCGCCCGCCGCCCACGCGCCGCTCCACTGCACCACGGTCTCGGCAAGCCCCGGATCATCCCGCACGGTGCCGGCGGGCGACACGTTCGCCAGCGCAAATCCCAGCGGAACGCGGTCCTCCACGGTACCGGTGAAGGCCTCGCGGAACGTGACGCGGATCTCCATGAGGGAGGGGGCGACGGGCCACAGGCGCGTCGCGGCGGTGCGCGCGATGACGACCGGCGGATCCGGCGTGACCAGCACGTCACTCTCCAGCGTGGAAACGGGGTGCGCGCCCCTCCCGCGATCCGCGTGCAGGTGCAGCGCGTACACACCTTCCTCCGCAAACGTCACCGCCGTCTCGTAGTCGGGCGTGCGCAGGCCGGCGATCTTTGCGCCGCAGGTGTCGTGGGTGCGGATGGTGCCCGCCGCGGTCGAGAGCAGCGTGACGGCGCCGGAGGGCGCGGTGACCGTAAGAGTCAGCGCTGCATCGCAGATGATCGCCCCCGCTTCATCCAGCACGCCGATGGCGATCGCCCCCGTCTCCCCCGGCCGGTAGCGGTCGGCGTCGGTATTCATGGCCAGCACTCCCCAGGGAAAGAGTTGTTCGGTCGTCTCGCGCTCGCCCGTCACGCGGTCCGTGCGCGTCAGCAGCAGGGTATAGAAGCCGGGCGTGAAGCGCCGGTCATCGATGCTCACGGTGGCCAGTCCGTCCTCGAAGTGGTAGCGCGGCGTGAAGACGGTCCCCCGCGGGCTGCGCAATCGGACCGAGAGCACCCAGTCCCGCTCGCGCGGCTCCGCGCCGCCGCCACCTCCTCCGCCGCCACCCCTCCCCCGCGACACCCGCGCGGAAGCAGGAGCCGCCGGGACGGCCGATGCCGCCGGCAGAGGACCGGCGGCGGACGCATCCGGCGCGATGGAGGAAGCATCCCCCTCTTGGTCGGACGGCTGCGGCGCATCGACGGACACCTCGGACTGTGGAAGGAAAGCAGCGTCCGCCCCCCCGGTCGCCACTCGGGTGCCCCGGGGCACGCGGCCGCTCGGGGCGCGCTCTGCGGAAGCCGACGACGCGGCGCCCATTGCCGGCCGGTCGGCCACCATGCGCCGCGCATCGTCATTGAGCGAGAACGTGAGCGACACCACGCTCGCAGCGGATCCCTCCAGGTAGCTGCATCCCCCCACGAAGAGCAGGAGCAGCAGCAGCGCGATGAGCAGGCGGCGCCGGGTGCGGCGCGTGCGGTCGGCAGTCACGGCACCCATCCTAGCACCCCCGGGAACCGGGCGGGGGAGAAATGCAAATGGTGGAAAAAACCGGTTGACGTGCGCAGGGGACAGGGTAGACTTCCCTGGCTCTTCGCTCCTTGTGTCGGGATCAGCCCAACGGATAGGAGTGTGGCATTTTTGCGGCCCCCGGTCGCGAAACGGCTCTTTCACACCATCGCGTTCAAGTAGAGAGATGTGTCCATCTGTGCCTTGCACAGCATGGAACCCAATTCCTTTGGAATTCATAGTGCGGAGGCACTCAAATCACTCAATCGATCAACGGTCACTCGACCGATTCAGCATCGAAGCTCTTTTCGAAGAGTTTGATCCTGGCTCAGAGTGAACGCTGGCGGTGCGCCTAAAACATGCAAGTCGAGTGGGTTTAGACCCACGGCGAACGGCTGCGTAACACATGGGTACCTGCCCCGAACTCAGGGATATCCCGCCGAAAGGCGGTGTAATACCGGATGGCCCTGCGCTTCGCTGTGGCTAGTGGCAATTGGCTTATTGGCAATTGGCTCATACATGTAGTGTGAGCCGACAGCTAAGAGCCAACAGCTAATAGCTAGAGCGAAGCGTAGGTAAAGCTTTAGCGGTTCGGGAGGGGCCTGTGGCCTATCAGCTTGTTGGTAAGGTAACGGCTTACCAAGGCTATGACGGGTAGCTGATCTGAGAGGATGATCAGCCAGAAGAGCACTGAGACACGGGCTCTACTCCTACGGGAGGCAGCAATCAGGAATAGTCGGCAATGGGCGAAAGCCTGACCGCGCGACACCGCGTGTAGGATGACACTCTAACGAGCGTAAACTACTGTGGTAGGGGAAGAAAGTACAGTTTACTGTACCTGACGGTACCCTATTAGAAAGGAGCCGCTAACTGCGTGCCAGAAGCGTCGGTAATACGTGGGCCCCAAACATTATCC
>CAYZGJ010000042.1:0-10831 GCA_964478005.1 uncultured Candidatus Peribacteria bacterium | reverse complement strand
ATGTGGCCGACAGCTGCATTACCATCGGCGTGGTCTGCATCCTTGCATCGGGCTTCCGATTGCAGGACCGGACGTAGGGGAAGCGCGCGCTCCAGTTGGCTCCGGGCCCGATTCGCGTTAAGCTTCCTTGTCCCTCCGCCCCAACGGTGCTAGGGTCTTCCTCCGATTCACCCCCTCCGCACGTGATCTACGCCATCGTCTTCCTCGTCTCGCTGACGGGGATCGCGCTCATCCTCACCATCCGGCTGCTCATGCGCCAGCGCGGCGTCCGCCGCTTCGTCCGCTCCGTGCGGCAGCGCTTCGCGTCGGTGGAGGAGCGCGGCGTGCAGCTGGTGGAGGAGACGCCCATGGAGAAGCCGCGGAAGAATCCGCGCGCGTCGGCCATCGAGATGCAGCAGGTGCGCACGCTGGTCCACAGCGCGGAGAAAGCCGACAAGCAGGGCAGGCACGACGAGGTCGAGCGGCTCCTCATCCAGGCGCTCACCATCCACCCGCACGACGCCGATGTCCGCGCGCAGCTGGCGCGGCTCTACCTGACCACGGAACGCGAGGGGAAGGCGGAGGCCATGTATCGCGAGCTCCTGCAGCAGCGCGACGATGCATCGTTCCACGCCAACCTCGGCCTCGCGCTCTACCGCCAGGGCAAGTACGTCGACGCGTGCTACGCGTACCAGGAGGCGCTCAACCGCGATCCGAGAAACCCGGAGCGGTCCGCGGCCCTGGGCCGGGCCTGCATCGCGGCGCAGCGCTTCGAGGAAGCGGCGTCGCTGCTGGAGAAGGCCAGCCTCTTCCTCTCGCGCGATACGGAGATCCTGCACCTGCTCGCGGAGTGCTACCTGCAGCTGGATCAGCGCGACAAGGCGGAGGACGCCTACCGCCGCATCAACAAGCTGGAACCCTACAACGAGGACGTGAAGGCGAAGATGCGGGAGATCCGGGAGGAGAGGAGGGAGGAATAACGAATGTCAAATTTCCAATTTCCAAATCCCAATTTCCGCTGTCCAAGATCGGGAGCAAGGGAAATGCGCAATAGAAAATGGGCTGCTTGTTTCTCGTTGCCTGAGTTTCTTCCTCAGCAGGAAAATCAATAACCAATGAACGAAGCAACGAAATAACGAAGCAACGAACGACATTCATTCAATATTCCACCACCTCCACCGTCACGTCGCCCGTGACCTGCGCCTGGCAGCCGAGGCGTTCGGGATCGTCGGTGACGCCCATGTTCTCCTCGCGGTCGTTGCGCGGGCTCAGATGCTCCATGCCTTCCCGCACCTTGCACAGGCACGTGGTGCAAAAGCCGTTGCCGCCGCAGGCATGCTCGATGGGAATGTCGTGATCCAGCGCGATCTGCAGGACCGTCTCGCCCTCCTTGCCCTCCACGGTGACGCTCTTGCCGTCGATGATGTAGGTAATCTTGGGCATGAATACGAATGAATAATGGACAATGGAAAATGAAAAATGACGACGGGCGAATGACTTCCTCTATGTAACATTATCCATTATCCATTGTCCATTTTCCATTATACTCCCCCCATGCGCTGCTCCCGCTGCAAATCGCCGGATACCTCCGTGATCGACTCGCGCCTGGCCGAGGAGGGGCGGGCCGTGCGCCGCCGGAGGGAGTGCACGCAGTGTCACCACCGCTTCACCACCTTCGAGCGGCAGGAGACGGTCTCGCTCATCGTGGTCAAGCGCGACGGCACCCGCGAGCCCTACGCCCGGGCCAAGCTGGAGCGGGGACTGTGGCTCGCCTGCACCAAGCGCCCCGTCAGCCGGGAGCAGATCGACACGCTCCTCTCGCGCCTGGAGGAGGAGTGGGCCGCGGAGGGGCCGGAGGTCACCTCGGCCCGGATCGGCGATTCGGTGATGCAGGAGCTGCGCAAGCTCGACCAGGTCGCCTACATCCGCTTCGCCTCCGTCCACCGGGAATTCAAGGATGTGGAGGAATTCAAGGAAGAGCTCACGAATCTCTTCGATCGAAGCCACAAGTAATCTATACTCCCCCCTCCTTTCTCCTTTTCCCATGCTCCGAACGCATACCTGCGGCCAGCTCCGTGCCGACCACGCCGGTCAATCGGTCACCCTCTGCGGCTGGGTCCACCGGCGCCGCGACCACGGCGGCCTCATCTTCCTCGACCTGCGGGACCGCTACGGCTTCACGCAGGCGGTCGTCGATCCGGAGAACAAGGATGTGTTCGCCGCGGCCGAGCGGATCCGCCCGGAGTGGGTGCTGCGGGTCACCGGTACCGTGCGCAAGCGGCTGGAAGGGGCGGAGCGCGCGGACAATCCCACGGGAGCCGTCGAAGTCGACGTGACGGAGGTGACCGTGCTCAACGAAGCGAAGACGCCGCCCTTCGAGATCGATCAGGAAAAAGACGTGCATGAGGAACTGCGGCTGGAGTACCGGTACCTGGACCTGCGCCGCGAGCGCATGCGGAAGAACATCGAGCTGCGCCACCGGCTCTCGGGCATCGTCCGGCAGTACTTCCATCGCAACGGCTTTTTGGAAATCGAGACCCCGATCCTCGTGAAGGGCACGCCGGAGGGATCGCGCGAGTACCTGGTGCCCTCCCGCTTGTATCCGGGCACGTTCTACGTGCTTCCTCAAAGTCCCCAGCAGCTCAAGCAGCTCCTGATGGTGGCGGGATTCGACCGCTACTTCCAGATCGCCCGCTGCTTCCGGGATGAGGATCAGCGCGGCGACCGCCAGCCGGAATTCACGCAATTTGAAATCGAGATGAGCTTCTGCACCCAGGAGGACGTCATGGACGTGATGGAAGGGGTCTTCATCGAACTGACGGAAGCCATCCGTCCCGATCGCGCCATCCAGACGAAGCCCTTCCCCCGCCTGACCTACGCCGACGTCATGCACCGCTACGGATCGGACAAGCCCGACCTGCGGTTCGACCTGTCGTTCGTCGACGTCACGGAGATCGCGAAGCAGTCGGGATTCAAGGTCTTCGAGAGCAGCGCGCGGCAGGAGAACGGAACGGTGAAAGCCCTGCGCGTGCCGGGGGGCGGCGCCCTGAGCCGCAAGGACATCGATGATCTCACCGATCTCGCGCAGCGCCACGGCGCCAAGGGGCTGGCCTGGCTGCGGGTGGGGGAGGACGCGGGCCCGGTGGCGAAGAATACGAGCGCCGATTTCATCAAAGCGTTGCTGGACGCCACGGGTGCGACCACCGGGGACATCATCTTCTTCGCGGCGGGAGAATTCCCCTACGACGTCACGCCGCTGGGCGAGGTGCGCAAGGCGGTCGCGCAGAAGCTCGACATGGTGGATACGTCCGTCTGGAGCTACCTGTGGGTCACGGATTTCCCGATGTTCGAGAAGAGTCGCGAGTCCGGGGAAATCGGCGCGGTGCACCACCCCTTCACGCGTCCCCATGCCGACGACGTCGCCCTGATGGAAACCGATCCGCTCAAGGCGCGGTCCGTCGCCTACGACCTGGTCCTCAACGGCAACGAGGTCGGCGGCGGCTCCATGCGCATCCACGAGCCCGACCTGCAGAAGCGCGCCTTCGACGTGCTGGGCATTTCCGATGCGGATGCGGAGCGGCGTTTCGGCCACCTGCTCAAAGCCTTCCAGTACGGCGCCCCGCCCCACGGCGGCATCGCGATGGGCCTCGACCGCGTGGTGATGCTCCTGGCCGACGAGCCCAACATCCGCGAGGTGATCGCCTTCCCCAAGGACCAGAAGGCCAAGGACCTGATGCTCGGCGCCCCCACCCCCATGCCCGAGGCCCAGCTCAGGGAGCTGCACGTGAAGGTGGTGGACGCGTAAAGACGTTCCGGTGGAACCCCCCTTACGCCCCACCCCCCGTCAGCCCCCGCAGGAACGCGCCGATGAGGTAGGCCACGCCCGACGAGAGGAAACCGATGAGGAGGATCTGCACGGTGCCCCACACGAGCGGCGCCCGCGTGATGATGCTGCGCGTGATGCCCAGGAGCAGCAGTGCGGCGAAGACCGACACGACCGCCACGCGGAACTGGTGCGCGCCGCCCGGGCCGAAGACGTAGGGGACCAGCGGGATCGCGCCGAAGAGCAGGAAGGAGAAGAAGGTGGCAGTGGCATGGAGCAGCGGGCGCGACGTCGACTGCTCCAGGAGGCCGTGCTCCTCGCGCATCATCGTCTCCACCCACAGCGCGCGGCGGCTGGTGAGGATCGCCGTCAGCGTGGAGAGGTCCCTGCCCTCCACCCCCTGCTTCGCGAACGCCTCCCGCACTTCCGCGCGCTCCGCCTCCGGATGATCGTCGATCTCGGCCTCCTCCTCCGCACGGATACGGCGGTACTGGTCGCGCTCGGCCTTCAGCGAGAGGTACGCCCCGGATGCCATCGACAGGCCGTCGCCCACCAGATTGGCCAACCCCAGGATGACGATGACGTAGGTCGGCATCGCGGCGCCCACGGTCCCCGCGACGATCGCGAACGTGGTGATGATGCCGTCATTGCCGCCGTAGACGATGTCCTGGATGAACGGCCCCAGGCGAATGCCGTGGCGCTCCACGTGGTGACCCTGCCCGGTGGGATGATCGGTATCCATACGAGAGTAGAGGCGTTCCGTCGGAACGCCCGCAATAATCAGGGAAGGGAGGATGTCGCGGAAGACAATGCGGAGGAGCGCGCGGAGGGGGGAGGCAGCGCCATGCCGGATGCGGACGATGCGGCGCCGGAAGCTGCCGGAAGAGAGGCGGCAGCCCCCCACCGGAACGATGCGACGATCCGCACGGCAAGATCATCCTCGGCGGGGAATCCCAGCAGCACCGCGGTATCCCCCTGCGTGAAGAGGGCGTAGGAACGGATGGGCGCTTCCTGCGTCCCCGGCACCCGCACCTGCGTCAGCATCCAGCCGGGGTAGCTGATGGTCTCGAAGGCGGAGTCGGGCAGGGGGGCGAAGATCGTCCGGCGCAGGGCGGCGAGCATGCTTTCGTGCGCCGGCGCCTCCAGCGCCTGGCGGCCGAACACGCTGAACGCCATGCCCAGGCCGCCGGAGGGCGTCTCGAAGGAACTGATGCTCTCGGCGAGGACCGAGAGGGGCGCGCGGGTGCCGTCGGGAGAGCGCGCCTGCCAGGTGGAAGGCAATTCCAGCGAGAAGAGCCCGCCGGGATGGGAGAGGCGCTGCATCGCGTCGCCGGGCGACGGCGCGGAAGAGGGGACGGAAGAAGCGGAAGCGCCCGAAGAAGGAGGCGAGGGGGCGGGCGGGGGCTGCGATCGCTCGCGCAGCTGCGCGTACGTCAAGGCCGGGCGCAGCACATCGGGCACGTGCAGGCGGTACAGGATGTCAGCCATCTGCCCGCGTGTGAGCAGCGCATCGAAGGACGCAATATCCGGCGGAACCGCCTGCTTCACGGCCAGCGCCTCCACGGGCCGGCGGTACCACGGCTCGCCGTCGGGCGCGGGCGGCGCAGGCAGCGCGAGCGCCCGGCTGATCACCGCCGCCGCCTCCACGAAGCTGATGGGACGGGCGGGACGCACGGTGCCGTCGGGATACCCGGTCATGATTCCGTGCCGCTCTGCCATGCAGAGGAAGGGGGCGTACCACGCGGCGGGATCGGCATCCGTGAAGGGGGCCTCCGTACACCCGCGCCGCTCCTCGGCATCGGCGACGGCGCCCATCAGGATCTTCGCGAACTCCGCGCGGTTGATCGTCTGCTGCGGGCGGTACTCCCGCACGATCTCCCGGTGGCGCTCCACGGCGTACCCCTCCACCAAACCCAAGGAGGCCGTGTGGGCGATGGCCGCGTGCAGCGGGTGGCGCTGCGGAACATCGGCAAACGTCGGCACGGAGGGGGCGCACGGCTCCCGCGAAATGACGGAGCCGTCGCACCAGCTGTACCACCCCTCCGCATCGGTGCCGGCCGAGCCGCAGAAGGCCAGACACCCGGCGCACCGCGCGTACGCGACACGAATGCCCGACTGATACCACCCCTCGCTCTTCGTCCCCGCCGCCTCGCACACGGGTCGCCGGTCCAGCGTAAAGGCCGCGCCGGAAGCGGGGAGAACCGCCAGCAGCGCCAGGCAGAGCAGGGGGAACGTGCGGGAGAGCGTGCGCATGACGGCCGTCATCGTACCCGCTCTCCCGCGGCTGCGCATCCTTGCCGGGGCAACGCGCTTCCACTACCGTCTCCTGCGCATGCCCAGGCAATCGCAGTCAGCGCCGGCGCGCCTCCCGCACAGCGAGCGGGATCTGTGGCTGCGGCTGGGCGCGGCGTGGCTGCTCGCCCTGGGCGTCACGTGGCTGCTGCAGACGGAAGCGCCGGATGCCTTCTTCCGGCATCCGCTGATGGTGCGGACGGCGCCGCTCTCCTGGGCGTACGCCCTGCCGCTGGTGCTCTTCGGGCTGTGGGGACTGGCGGTGCGCAGCGAGGCACGATCCCTTCCGCGGCTGCCGCGCCCCTCCTTCGAGCAGATCCTCTTCGCCGCACTGGCAGCCGGGGTGCTGCTGATCGTGTCGCTGTGGCTGCTGCACCCCTCCCCCGCGCACTTTGCACAATTGCAGGCGTTCGCCCGGCAGTATCCCGCGGCGGGCGATCCGCTGCTCAACGCCCTGCTCGGCGCCTACCTGCTGCTCCCCGCGCTCCCGCTCCCCTTCCTCTTCCTGCCGCTCTCCCTCCTGCTGCACCACCGCAGCGGCCTGCTCCTGGGGCTGCTGGGAGCGCTGGGCTTCCTCCTGTTCCCCGTGCTGGAATCGGCGTACTTCGGCCTCACCGGCCCGCCGCTGACCGCCGCGGTGCGCGGGATCCTCTCGCTGCTGCCCGCCGGCCTGCCCGGCGGCATGAACCGCTGGGAGGTGGGGTACGATGATTTCGTGGTGACGGTGGGCTACGCCTGCACGGAGTTCTCCTCCGTCGCGCTGCTCATCGGTCTCTTCGCCGTCGCCCTCCGGAACCCGGGCGGCCGCGCGTCGGTCTCCCCGCTGCGCGCCGCGCTCGTCCTGGCGCTTGGCATCGTCCTCCTGTGGCTGCTCAACGTCCTGCGCATCGCCGCCATCGTCGTCATCGGTTCGTACCATCGCGCCTTCGCCCTCACCCTCTTCCACAGCGGCATCGGCCTCCTCCTGTTCCTCGTCTTCTTCCTCGTCTTCGTGAAAGCGGCGCTGCCGTGGGTGCGGAGAGAACAGAAATAATGAGTACTCTGCTCACTACAGATTCTTGTATGTCTTCTCATTTCTTCGTGCGATACGCCGGATCTCCACCGCATGCGTCTGCGAATCAACGAAGAAGAGAACCCGGTAGGCACCCATGCGCACCCGAAACCACCCCCGCCTGCCGCGCAGGGGAACGACACCCGGCACCGATCGATAGTCGCGTTTCACGTGTTCCATCAGCAGCAGCATGGCCTCTTGCTCTTTGGGAGATAGTTGCCGGAGAATTTTGACGACTTTATCCATCCTGCAATTGCTTCAGTGCAGCGATCATGTCATCCACACTGATGCCCTCCCCGTCGTTATCGCGATCCGCATCGAACAGTATCTCTTCGCCCGCCTCTGCATCCAGATGAAAGGGGACAATCACCATCCGATCCGCCTGCATCTCCACCAGATAACTATCCGTCGAAAACTTCTCCCGCCACTGCTTGGGCAGAGTGATTTGGCCTCGTTCGGTGCTCTTGAGAACTTTGCGCATCCTAAGAATAAGAAAGTACGAAAGTAAGTATATCAGTATTCTCCTCGATTGCAAAGCGGAGTCATCCGCTATTCATTATCCACCCTGCCCCCATCATGGTGGCCCGGGAAGCCGCTGCGTTCGGATAGTCGAAAGGTAAGGAAGGCGATACACTGCCCTGCATGTCGGGATACGTGTTCATCCTTGGTGCGCAGCTGGCATGGGCGATTAGCATCCTGTCCCTGAAGAAACTGTCGGGATCCGTCCATCCCGCGCTGGCGATGGTGCTGGTGGAAATCGTGGGCTTGGCCGTTCTGCTGCCCCTTCTATTTTTCTTTCACCGCGAAATCGCCGCTCTGACCAAACAGGAAATGCTGTGGGCGGGCATCCGCGGCATTGTCGGCGTCGCCATCGGAGGACTGCTCTTTACCTACGGCATGAATCGCATCAGCGTATCGCATGCGTCCCTGCTCGCGCTCGCGTATCCGCTCTTCGCGATTCTCCTCGGCATTCTCTTCATGGGCGATGTGATCACCTGGCGATTCATTGTCGCTGCAGCGCTCTTCGTGGGAGGATACTTGATCCTCACCGTGTAGAAGACACCAACGGACATCCATGTGTGCGAACGGCCGCATCACCCTCCCATCACCTGCCCCAGGAAGCCGCGGCCCTGGGAGCGTTCGCGATCGCGCAGGAAGGGGTTGAGCGTCTCGGCGAAGCTCCGGAGGTTGCGGGTCTGCAGGTAGAGGGTGCCCGGCCCCGTGAAGACCGTGACGAGCCCTTCCCCCGTGGTGACCATGCTGAGCATGCCCGTGCCCGCCTGCCGGATGTCGTACCGCATGGCGGAGGAGAACGCGACGATGTGGCCGTTATCGACGATGAACTCCTCGCCCGCGCGCAGTTCCTTGTGCAGGATGCCGCCGAAGCTGGAGAGGAAGAGCCGCCCCGTGCCGCGCGCCTTGATCATGAATATGCCCTCGCCGCTGAGGAACCCCCGCCACCCCGAAAATTTGCTGTCCGTCTCGATGCCCGCAGTGGACGCCAGAAACGACCCGCCCTGCACCAGGTACTCCTCGCTCTTCAGCTCCAGGGCTTCCATGTCGCCGGTCGCGCGGGGCGCCAGGTAGACCTCCGTATCATTCTTCGTCGCCTTGATGGTCGTCACGAAGAAGCTCTCGCTGGTGAGGAGCGCGCGCTTCAGCCCGCCCACCAGCCCGCCCTTCACCGTCCCCTCGATGGTCGCCGTCGCATCCATCCCCAGCATCGCCCCGGACTCGGCATGGATCTCCTCGCCCTGATCGAGCGTGAGGCGCAGCGCGGCGTACGACGGTTTGCTGAGGATTTCGTGGCGCATGGGGAGGAGGGGAACACTCTAAACGAGTATGCGCCCTGCATGGAAACGGATCAATGCAACACCGCGGAAATCAGGGCACACGCAGCCTGTCTTTCTCCGCAGGTTCGTGATTCAATGGAGAACGTGCCGGGGTGGCGAAATGGCAGACGCGCCAGCCTTAGGAGCTGGTGGGAGCAATCCCATGGAGGTTCAAGTCCTCTCCCCGGCACCAGAATTGATTACTGCAACTGAATGGAAGAAATGCCCCACTCTTTCAGCTGTTGGCAACCATCGCTTCCGGAATCGAGGGCAGACACGGGAATGCGGAAGCCGAAATACAGATCATTGCCCAGTGATACGAAACAATCCGTGTTCGGTAGGAGTGAGTATGTTTCGCGAGGTTTCGTCCTGTCGCCATCCGGGTAATCGCTGTGGTACCGGGTGCACGTAAGCGCCTGAGCGATCAGAGTATCCGTCAGGGCACGCTGCCGCTTTTCACAGGATGACCAGAAGGTCATTCCATGCTCATCATAGGGCTGTCTCGTTAATCCTCGTTCCATTTGATCCAGGTCTGCGCCGGTATAGAGGCCCATTTCCTCATACCCTCCGGGATTCCATTCCTGGAACGTTCCTGTGTCCGTGAAGTATGAGAAATATCGGACGCCATTGTCTGAAGCATCGGGAATGGTGGGACAGTATTGCTCCTGAAAAGCTGCACTATCGAAATGCAGCTCGCGCCATGCGATTTCCGCTTCCTCACGGTTTGCGAATGTCGGTGTGCAGAGAGGACCGATCTGTGCCCCCTGGAGAAGAACGACTTTCTTCTGATTGCTAAAATTCAGCGCAAAGCCGGCAGGAGTACATCCTGCAAGAAGAAGCAAAAAGGCGGCCGCGGACACTGCGATCGGAAGATGCTTCATGGAATGAGTGTATCGTTGCCGGAACAAAAGTACATTCTGGGAACTTCCTCTCGTTATACAGAGCGCTCGTGTTCGCTCCTACGCGCTGCGCCGCCGCAGAAACCGCTCCGTGCCCTCGCGGCGCTTCGCGGCTTCCCGGCGCTTCTGCTCCGCCTCCCGCGCCGCCCGCTGCGCCTTGCGCTCCGCTTCGCGCCGGATCTCCCCCGCGCGGCGCTCTGCCTGCGTCTGGCTATCCGCGATCTGCTGCGCCAGCCGGACATCGATGGCGTCGACGGTGCGCTTGAACAGGCGCCTGGCTTCCAGGAGCGCCCGCCCGGCCTCGGGACCGCCCGTCCGCGCGGCGGCCTTCGCATGGTCGAGCTTGGCCTGCGCCTCGTTCCTCTGCCGCAGAGCCTCCTGCTCCAGACGCCGCACATCTTTCTTCCGGTCCGCCTCCAGGTGCCCCAGGGCACGCTCCTCCTCGCGCGTGATGTCGCGCCGGGCAGCCTCCTCGTGGGCGGTCGCGCGCTGCTGCACGTGCTCCTCCTCGTGCCGGGCCGCGGCGATCTGCTGCTGCGTCCTGATCGTCACCGCGCGCTCGTGCAGTGCGCGCATTTGCTCGTCGCGCTTGGCGCGCGCTTCCTCCGCCTTCTGCGCGCGCTCCTCCTCCAGGCGCTTCGCCTCCCCGGCCTTCTGCCGCGCCGCTTCCTCCTCCCGCGCTTTGGCATGCTGCTCCTGTCGCCAGGCTGCACGCTCCTCAACCCGCTCACGCCTGGCCGCTTCCTCCTGCAGCGTGGCGGCCTGTTGCTGCATCACCTGAGCTTGCTCCGCGCCCGCCCGCTCCTCCCGCAGCGCCCTGTCACGTTCCATCTGCTCCCGGCGCATCGCTCCGATCTTCTCCCACTGCGCGCGGCGGCCTGCATGGTCCGATGGGGGATTCAACGAAGGCATCGCACTATTGTACCACAATCAAGCCAATAGCCACTAGCCACTA
>CAYZGJ010000041.1:0-10936 GCA_964478005.1 uncultured Candidatus Peribacteria bacterium | reverse complement strand
GGCAACGTGGACCCGGAGCAGTTCCGCGGCTTCGCCTTCGGATTTGGCATCGAGCGGCTGCTGATGATCAAGCACAAGATCCGCGACCTCCGCGCGTTCTACGAGAATGACGTGCGGTTTTTGGGGCAGTTCTAGTGTTCTCCTCACCCCTATCCCCTCTCCGTTCCGCCCACTTGCCTACCGGAGAGGGGGATGTTTGTGTTGTGTGGTTGTTTTTGTTTTGTGAAAGATAGCGCCCCCCTCTCCTGCCTGCCCGTCCGTAGTTCGCCGAGGCGAACGAAGGCGGGTGGAGGAAGGGGACGGGGGATGGAGGAGGACGGGAAAGGGAAGAAAAACAGCCCACAAGAAAACCGCCTGCCCCCGAAGGAGCAGGACGGTAAAACGCCCGTTGGAACAAATGGGCTTTCTGCGTTTACCTGCGATCCACAACCGTGTGGACCGCGCTCACGATGGGCTCCAGGATGTCGCCCTCGATCAGATCCGAGGACGAGAAGCCGACGGCCATCACACGGTCAATGGCAATCGAGAACTGGTCCCCGCCGGACTCCGGGTAGTAGCCACTGGGCATCATCGCCGCCCGGACCCTGATCACTGCCATCTGCCCCTTTTCAATGGGCATCGGGCTGTAAACAGGGGCCCAAAACTCATTGGGGCCGATCCGTCCAGCCGTCGCGAACGGCGATTGAGCGTCCCCGAGGTACAACCAGAACTGGTCCACCCCGCGGCTTTCGCCGGTGATCGACAGACCGATTTCGTGGATGCCACCGGCCTCGTCGTTCATAGTCAGGCCGAAAGCGAGAATCTCAGGGGAGATCGTTCCGATCGCCAAATTCTGCGACGGAATGAACCGTCCCGGAGACGCTTCCAACGTCCCCGATCGGGTGAGACTCACCACCGGCTGGTCGACCCAGCCGATGCCCCATCCGGTCCACTCCCCTGTCTCCAACTTTTCGACCTCCATACCGCGGAATCCTGCCTGAATCGTGGCGGGATCGGACAAAAGATTCCGCACCACGTCCCCACGGTATTCAAACCGGATTTCCTGCCCCGGAGCGATGATGCAACCTGCACCGTGGGCAATCCTGTTGAACACCACCGACTGCCCATCCCACGATGCTGCCACCCCCTGCTGGAGAATAGTGTCCATCACTTGGTCGCCGTTAGAATCCATCCAAAGCGACCAGTTTTGAACGTTTCTAAGATCGCCCTGCACAACGTTGACGTGGACCTGCGTCAGGAGCAGATCGGTGGCAGCGTGGGGGGTGTTCGCCGCCACGTGGGCGGTGAATCCTCCGAGGACCACGTTTTTCTCGCCGGAGACTGCGGTGACAGCTTCCGGGAGCCAGTCGGCCTCGGTGGCGTCCAGCCACGCGCGGGGATACAGGGGCCACTCCGTCTCCCCATAATCTCGAAGGTAGCGAGCCACGAGGACCGCATCGTAATGCGTACGCATCCCGTCGAAATTCGGGTCTAACCACACTTCGGGGTGATCGAACGGATTATGCTCCCCGACCCCACGGTCAAGGAAGCCCTGCAAAATCGCGTCCAAATCACGCCAAGTGACCCTACCGTCGTTATTGACGTCGGGCCAGAAATGCCGCCCAAAAAAGTCATCGGAGTCGCGGCTGCCCAGCGACGGGATTCCGGCATTGATGCCATGAATCACGGTCAGGGCGTCTAAGGGAGTCACCCGTCCATCATCCGTGACGTCCGGGTACAGCCCTTGGGCAATCGCCCCGCTATCCATCTCGCCCCAACCTTCATGGTTGAGGATATTGATGACCTGTAGGGCATCCAGGGGGGACACGACGCCGTCGTTGTTGACGTCGAGGTCCATGCCCCACAGATCGGCTGCCAGCATCTGCCGCCCCTCCAAGCTCTCCAAGAACAGGCGACGGCTGACGGCGGCGCGACGAGAAACCAAATTGCTCTTCGACATTGCAAACACTCCTCACACAAGAAACTAGAAACAGAAAGCCGTTGATTCCAAAGAGCTTGCAACAAGCAGAACTCATTCAACGGCTTATTGCCGTGATAATTTATACTAAAATTGACATCTCGTCAATATGTTCTTTTATACACTCCACCCCTTCGGATCTTTGGCAAATCGGCGGATCTCGTCGGATTCTTCCTGGGAGATGCGATCCTGGTCGATGGCGGTTTGGAGCAGGGTGGTCAGGTTCGAGAGCGGGTGGAAGGTGACGGAGGCTTCCAGCGCTTTCTCGTGCGCGGCAGCCAGTTCATAGGTAAAGAGCGCAACGACGTCGGTGACGATTCCCTTCCCCTCCTCGCGCAACGCCTCCACCGCCGCGACGGAACTGCCGCCAGTGGAAATCAAATCTTCGATGAGGACGATGTGCCGGCCGGGCTGCAGGTCCCCCTCGATGCGCTTGCCGGCCCCGTGCTCCTTGGCCTTGCTCCGCACGTAGACGAACGGGAGATTCAAACGATCCGCAACCAGCGCCCCCCAGCCGATGGCGGCCGTCGCGGTCCCGGCGATGACATCAGGCGGGACGTGCAGACTCTTCACGCGTGATACGAGCGCCTCCACCACTACCGAGCGTGCGGCGGGGTGCGAGTAGATCATCCGGTTATCGCAGTAGATGGGGGACTTGATGCCGCTGGTCCAGGTAAAGGGCGGATCGACCGACAGGCGCACGGCGCCGATATCCAGGAGAAACTCTGCGATGCGGGAGAATGGGGGCATGCGTGAATGGTAGCGAGGATGATGTGGAGGAGCAATTGATGAAGCGAGAGGAGGGACACAAGATACAAGACGCAAGACACAAGTATCGTTAAAGAAATTTTCCCTCAGCACACACTTATGTCTTATGTCTTATGTCTCCCGTCTTATGTCTCCCGTCTCACATCCCAACCACCACACACAATGCTGTATCATCACCCCATGCCCCCCGATCCCCAGCGCCGGCTCCTCTCCCGCTTCCTGGAAGAAAACGCCAAGCTCAATCTGTCGGCGCTGCGGACGGAGGACGCCTGCTGGCACGGGAACATTCTGGATTCTCTTGCATTGATGGATGTGCTCCAGCCCGGCGGTGCCATCCCCGTTCCCGCCACGCTCATCGACATCGGAACGGGAGGCGGATTTCCGCTGCTGCCGCTGGCCATCGCGCTGCCGGAGGCGCAGTGCACGGGGCTGGATTCCATCCGGAAGAAGATCGACACCATCGGGCGGATCGCAGCGGATCTGCACCTGACTAACGTACAGCTGATCGCCGAGCGGACGGAACGCGCCGGCCGGGACCCCGCGCTGCGCGACGCGTTCGACCTGGTCACGGCACGGGCCGTCGCCGCGCTGCCACAGCTCCTGGAACACGCGGCACCCTTCGCGAAACCCGGCGGCCACCTGGTCTGCTGGAAGAGCCTGCACATCGCGGAGGAACTGGCAGCGAGCGCGGAGGCGCAGCGCGCATTGCACTGCCCGCTCATCGCCCGGCACACCTACGACCTCGGCGGCGACTGGGGCACGCGGCAATTGCTGATCTTCCGCAAAGAAGCACCGACGCCGAAGAGGTTTCCGCGGGAGGTGGGGGTGGCGGGGAAAACGCCCCTCACCCCACCCTCTCCCGCCCGCACCGCTGACCCGCCGGGAGAGGGTGCAATTCATCGTGCTCAGGACAATCATCACAAAACACAATGCTCCTTTCTCAAGCTGACGTCCCCCGCCTTCGCAGTACAATAGCCTCCATGCTCGCGCTCAAGAACGTCACCCAATCGTTCGGTCCGACCACGGTGCTCCGCAGCGCCTCGCTGCAGATCGTGCCCAAGGACTGCGCCTGCATCCTGGGCCCCGCGCGCAGCGGCAAGACGCTGATCCTCCGCCTCCTCACGGGCCTGGATGCGCCGGTGAAGGGAACGGTCCTTATCGACGGCGTGGACCTCACCGTGGTCCCCCACCCCGTCCTCCAGCTCTACCGCCGCCGCACGGGAATCATCTTCCAGGAACCCGTCCTCCTGGAGCACGCCACGGTGTCGGAGAATATCGCCCTGCCGCTGGAACTGGCCGGAATGCCCCGCGCCGCCATCCGCCGCGCCGTCACGGACCTGCTCCAGCGCCTCTCGCTCACCGACCTCGCCGACCGCTTCCCCGACACCCTCTCCCTCTCCGAGCGCTCGCTGGTCTCCATCGCCCGCGCCATCGTGACTGCGCCCATGGTCCTGCTGGCCGATGAACCCTTCGCCAACCTGGACGCCGCGCAAACCAAAGCAGTCGTGGAACTTATCGCCGCGCTGCACAAAAGCGGCACCACCGTCCTGGCCTTCAGCCGATCCGCCGAGACGGCGACGCTCCTGGACGCCCGCACGCTGCAGCTGGAGAACGGCGCCATCGCGGAAGCGGCCGCTTCCCCCGCCCCCGGCGACGCCGGCCGCCACCGCATCCTGGAGAAACCCGCAGTTCCCCGGGCGGAGGAAGAGGCGAAAGGCCGCAAAATCCGCGTGACCGCGATCCGGTCGGAGAACCCGAAAGACGGCACTTGACAGCGTGCCACTCTCTGCATACGCTACCCCCGTGCATACGATGCAGTTCTTCTTCGGCTCCTTTTGGTTCTCCTTTACGGAGGAGAAGGCGCCGCTGCACGTGAGCTGACTCGTAGACATCGCTCCCCTGCCCGCCTTCTCCCGAGATGGATGGAGGTGTTTTTGTTTATTATCCTGTGCACTTATTATGACTATCCCTTCTCAAATTGCTTCCGAAGAACCTACCGACGGAGGATTATCCGTAGGATATGGTCCGTACCTTTCCTACTCCGAAATAGATGCTTTGTTTGATGATACCGGCCTAATAGAGAAGACGTCTGCACTTATTGGCCACAGATTGGCACAGGTATCAGATGCGGAGCTTCCCCTCCTATATCAATCTATCCAAGAGGCATACAGAAAACTACGGCGGGACCCTGTTTTTGCGCTATACGTGAATAGTTCACTGAAACAGCAAGCAAGTCATAATGAAATATTTTCCCTTTGTCCCACGGCAGTCCGACATGATGTACATAATCTGCTCACTGGATTATGTCACATCCTTCAAGACGGACTCTTGCCACATAGCTGTAAATCGCAGTTACCTGAACTCACGAGAAATGATGCTGTCCGCAAAATCATTAATCATATTGCAGCAACAGTCGAAAGCCGAATATCCGCTATCTTTCAGTCTGTTACTTCTGATGTCAGTCGTATGCCAATTGGGCTCTATGACGCTCTTGCGGAGGCACATGATCCAGCATATGCAGTGGGTAGAGGATATCACCTTATGGGAAAATCCTACCCCAATTTTTCCAGTATTGTGGATGCAGTACAGCTGATGAATGCACAAGAGCGCTGGCAGGCAGCATATGAATTACAATTGCGACTGCCCCATTTTTTGGTCATGAGGGATTGGCTTCCTCCCGCCTCTCAAACCAAGCCATCTTTCAGCCCCCCAACATCACAACTGCATGTCATTAGTGATACAATCGGCCCTCCCACTGAGACAAACAATTCGGCAACGCAAATGCAAGCTGCTTGACAACAATATTCGCATGATTACAATCCCCTTGTACTCATGCCCCGGCACACGCTGAGCCTCGGCCTTCTCTCCCTCCTCCTCCTTACGGCGGAAGGGCGGTTGGCTGCGTGAGTGAATAGGACACAGTGACTTCACCACCAGAGCCCCCCTTCCAAGCGATGGAGGTGATTTTTGTATTATTCCCATTTCTCAATATGAGTGCTTTCCAGACTATGCCTGCACAGCCAGTACAGACCGAGGATGTTCAAGCTACAAAGAATCCTGAAGCCCTTGTTCAAGAAATTATTGAAGACCTTGCGATTATTGAGCAGTACGCTGAATGTAGACAAAACTATTTCGATCTGTTTGGCATTGACTTTGCCTTGTCACACCGCAGCACCACTGAACGCAGGGAAACGATAACCATTCCTCGGGAATTACCGGAAGAGCAGGTGGAAGCGCTTCGATGCGACAATGAGAGAAAATGGATCCGCCAACGCATTCAGGAAATTACGACAGCAATTCAAAACGTTTCTGTGACAATTGAGAAATTGCAAGCTATTCGAGAGAGCCTACAGAGATGTATGTTTCAAGTGGGACGAATGAGAAATGTTGCTGATGCACCGGGCGGTTCATATCATGAAGATTTTGAAACAGGAAGAGAGCGCATGCAGCATATGATTCAAATATTAAGGAACCAGGCAACTTCAGCTGTAGCAGCATAAGATTTTGCCTTGCATCCCCCTCCTTCCGTCCTATAATCCTCTCGGTCATGCACCTCTCCATCATTATCCGCAGCATTATTATCAACCCGCGCATCGCGTGAGGAGGTAATTGCGGAATACGACTTTGGTCATCCACCTCCCCACGCCGGGGAGGTTTTTTATTTATTTCCAATCTATCAATATGCAAAATGCAGTAGAAACCTTTGTCACTCGTGATTTTGTGCCTGCCATTCAGCCGAGTGAAGATTTCGCTGTTCATCAGCATGCAACCGCAATGCACAAAGGTATGTGGACTGTTATGGTTAACCCCACTTCCCTCACAGAATGGCGTGAACTTGTTATTCAATGGGTCCAAAATTCGAGATTGCTCACCCAAGAACAGCGAGACGCCATAGTGCAAGACCCATCCAGGCTGGAGCAGATAGAAGCGATTATCGAGTCTGACCCCTCCCTTCACTTGCCGGACGGATCATGGGCAGATTCTGGGGAACTCAGAATGCTTGAGAAGGACAGCGATTATCGTGCTCCTTTTATGGTAAGCGCCCCCCCTAAGTGCGATAGCCAAATCGGAGCACGTCAAGAAATGGAAGTAAGCATGAAAGTGAAAGTCGGTGAAAATACTCACCACAAAATTGGCACAAGCCCGCACTCCTGGGAAGATGCGATGCTAAAATGTCTAAAAAAAGCTCTTGAACATTTGCCATCAATGAAAAATCTAACTCTTTTCCAGAGTGACCAATCATCAGTCCCTACTGCTAATGGTCAGAATAGCCGAGTTGTCCTTACATTCGTGCTGGGGGATGTGCAAGCAACCTTTAGCAGTCAGGATGCTAATGCTCAATTGGCCGCTTGGAATGCCGTGAGGGATGGAGTCACCTATTTTGCACTCTTGCTGCAATCCCAACCTGACACACCCTCCCAGGATTCGCAGTGATGTTGACATCGCCGGTACACCAAATTACCCTCTCCCTATCATGACTCGCTCCGTCCTCGCCGTCGCCCCCTGCCACGCGAAGCTCTCCATCGGAGAGCGGAGTGTGGTCCTCGTCCCCTTGCGGGGGTAGGCGTCGCGCGAGCACAAGCAGCCTTCCTTCCCCCGCCAGAACCAGGCGGGGTTTTTGTTTCATTTCTCTAGTATTTGTATGAGCACCATTGATACATGGCCACTGGCAGTGGATGGTATTACAGCTGTTCCGGCACCCAGCCAGGAGACACCAGCTGAATTGCTTTTGGCAGGCATGATTCGCAATCCCGTACCTAATCTGCGTTCTATTCTGCATAAATGCGGATATGAATCCGGGCCGGATAATATGCAACGCGTGATTGAACTGGTGTGCGCAGGCGGCGATCAAAGGGAAACCACATCAGATGGCATTACTGTTGCCATGCAAGTCACTGGCGATTCGATTATTTTCGAAGCGGAAGCTGGACTATGGAGTGAGTCTGCAACGTATGAACGAAGAAATGACGTGCCTCCCGGTGCAGTGCTCGGCCAAGTCTTAACTGCAATCCGGCAAAAGCTGCGTGACAGAATGAATTGATTCACGCCATCATCGCCAGTACCAGCGAAATGAGCGATGCGAGGGAGGTGCGGAAGAGGCGCGGCTGCGCCGGGTAGAAGTGAACGTGGAAGAAGTGCATGGGAAAGAGGGGAAACCGGAGAGAGATGACGCAGGGCGGCGCGTACTCTCACAGGAAATCCCCTCTTTCTTCCGTCCCGCTCCGCTAGTCCATCCACTCCCCGTCCAACGTCTCCTCCACCCACAGGTGCAGCACCATCGTGATGCGGCGGATGCGGCGGCGGACGGGAACGGGATGCAACCGGCCGTGCAGGCGATGATCGGCGGGATGCCGCCGGGCGGGGCCCGTCTCCTGAGCGGGCAGAAGCGCAGTGTTCCTCATGGGCAATGAGGGAAGGAAATACAAAAACGCCGCCTCCCGCAAACGGCCGACCCCCGGGCGGGGGCGGCGTTGGGAAGCGACGTGGCGGCGGCTCTGGAGCGCCAACCGGAGAATAGTGTGAAGGGGGTGGGGCGGCTCGTCAAGGACCCTGAAAGCATCATTGCGGCACACATTGTGCGGATGCAACAACTGCCCTACACGGCCCCCGGCGACCCCACAGGTCCCAAATTCGTTTGTAGCAAAGACACACAATTACTGATCCTGTCAAAAATCGACTTTACAGCAGCCCTCAGCTGACTACACTTGCGGCTCTTTTTCAAATGCCTATGAATTTAGAATCTATCACTGAAGGTGTAAGGCAAGAAAGAATCATAGCAAAATCTGCGGAGCGCCTTGCAGCTCTAATATCTGGCAAAGAGGAAATTGCCCTACGGGGCTTTGATGATTCCCTTGCAACTGCAGTTAGTCGCATTCGCTTGGAGTCAATACCAAAAGTACTTTGTGCATTATTCGAGCTCCGAATACCAGACACCCCGGTCGAGCAAATTGTAAGAAGGAGAAAAGCAATTCGAAATGCTCTTATGCAAAGATGGTATTCGGAGAATAGAATTGTAGATGCTGAACGGCTCACTGACATTTATGTAGAACGGCTCTTGAATGCATTTCAAAATGATTGGAATTCTCCGGCTGGGGCATTGCTTTCCAGGCTGTGTCCCAAGGTTCATTATCTGCCTGAATTAGCCTCGTCCGTCTTAGAAAGATTGCGCCCATACCGATCCACCCTCCAAGGTTACAGTGCGAGCAGCGCACTTGACTCTCTGTGTGAGCACCTTGAAGCAATACATGCTTCCGGATCGGATACAGCTGATCCACTATTTGATGCGGAAAATCCCAGCACTCAAGATATACCCACTGCACCGATGATCACTACTGCCGCCTGATCCCCCTTCTTTCAGAAGGACATACTTCTGATGTAGGCATTTTGCATTTCTCATTTCGCATTTTCAATTAGGCGACTATCCCCCGATGCATAGTACGTCACCCTGAGCCGTCATCCTGAGCTTGCCGAAGGACGAACGGGTGGCGTACGTCATGGATTCGGCCAGCTCACCATGACGTCGTGCGTGTCACCCTCTGCCTGACGAGGGACGAACTTCGTGCAACACACTCGTCATTTTGCATTTCGCATTTCGCATTTCGCATTTTCAATTATCCATTTCCCCGAAGGGCGCCGCATCGCAATTATCATTCTCCGCCGTGCATCCGATCTGCAGCCACTCGTAGATCGGTTCCGGGTCGCCGTCGATAGCGAGGATGACGCGGTCGATGTCGGGGTACTGCGTGAGAGTCTCCCGGATCTCCGCCTGGAACTGCGCGGAGCCGCAGCTGGTGGAGGCGTTGGGGATCACGGTTCGCACGTCTGCGAGGTTCACGTACGCGGTGCGGTTCTGCACCACCACATCCCGCACCATGCCTTCCGTCTCCTCGGAGAAGAAGGAGGTGAATCCGGCGTCCTCCTCCTCCTGCGTCGGCCCGGCGAAGAGCGCATCGAGCAATTGCCGGGGAGTGGGATCGGCGGGCAGATCGTCGCGGACGGTCAGGAACACCGCATCGCAGACCTGCGCGCCGGGATTGAAGACGGTGTTGCCGAAGTAGAGGCCCGTCGTCACGGCCGGGGAGGAGGGGGGAGAAGAGACGGCAGCAGGCGACGAAACCGCGCCGCCGTTCGTCGCGTCGCGCGGGGCGCACCCGGCGAAGATGATGCCGAAGAGAATCACCAGCGGCAGCAGCACGATGGGGCGCAGGTAGGTGGACCGGTGGGCGGGGCGCGGGAGCATCATAGTCACAGAGGAAAACGGATGAAGGGAAGCAGCGTTACGAAATGTTCTACGAAGGAGATGACGATTCGTCACATCCGTTCTGACGAGGGAAAATACTGCGGCAAATGATTGCGGGAATCTGCGCAACACGTAGTATGGCTAGTTGCCATGGACCACCACGACGGCGACACCGGCAACATGGGCTCCACGCCCGAGGAAGGCGGCGACACGACGAAGGATCACCGGGCGCCGCACCCGGACACCGAGATGGGAAAGGGTAACCGGAGGAAGGATACGTCCGGCGCGACGATGGATGAGAGCAAAGCGGCGGAGGAAGGATTGGATGAAGACACGGCGAACCTAGGCGCCGAGACGGACCGCGCGTGAGAACCCACCCCACTGCCTATGATTTTTCACGATCGCATCCATGCGGCCTTTCTCCTAGCGGAGAAACTCTCTCCCCTGAAGGGAGTGCATCCGCTGATCCTGGCGATCCCCCGCGGGGCCGTGGCCATGGGGCGGGTCCTGGCCGATGCATTGGAAGGCCAACTTGATGTCGTGCTGGTGCGGAAACTGGGTTTCCCCGGCAATCCCGAGTACGCCATCGGCGCCATCGACGAAGACGGCCATCGCATCCTGGATGCGCATGTGGCGGGGTTGGGCGTGTCCGATGCCTACGTGGAGGAGGAAGCAGCCCGGCAACTTCGGGTACTGAAGGCGCGGCGCGCGCAGATCGATGCCGTGCACCCGCGCATCGATCCCGCCGACCGCACCGTGATCGTCATCGATGACGGCCTGGCCACGGGATCCACCATGGCCGCCGCGCTCCACAGCGTCCGCCTGCAGAAACCCGCACGCCTCATCGCCGCCGTCCCCGTTGCGTCCCCGTCCGCCCTGCAGCACATCACACCGCTGGCCGATGAAACCGCCTGCCTGCAGGCACCGCCGGACTTCGCGGCCGTGGGGCAGTACTATGATGCGTTCGCGCA
>CAYZGJ010000040.1:0-11021 GCA_964478005.1 uncultured Candidatus Peribacteria bacterium | reverse complement strand
TGTGGAGTTGATGCAGACGTCCCGGCCTCCCGTGCGAAGGCGTGCGTCTTCCGGGCTGTTATTGATGGAACGGAATCCGAAGGCGTGCGCGACGGTCTGGTAGTTCTTACCGCCATCGGGATCACTGCAGGCTTTGCCTTCCGCGATGCACGTCTCTGTCTCCTGATCCCAGTACAACGCCGGATTGCGGAGGCACACCGTCATGGTTTCCGCCCCGCAGTCGGCGGAGCATCCGTCGCCGTTCGTTCGATTGCCGTCATCGCACTGCTCACCCGTTTCCACCTGTCTGTTGCCGCAGGCGGGACCGGCGGGAGGCGGCGGGGGAGGCAGGCACGCGCCGTTGCGACAGCCGTGGGGACAGTCCACCGTTTCACTCTCCAGGGTGTCGTTCGCTCCGCAGAAGTGCTCCATCAGCTTGGTGGAGGACACGCAGAGATCCTGTCCGTTGGTGCGGACTTGGGGGCCGGGCTTGGCGCGCGTGACGAATCCGTAGCTGATCGCGGCGGTCTCGTAGACCTTGCCGCCATCCGGATCACTGCACGCCTTGCGGTCCGCGATGCAGGTGTCGGTCTCCTGATCCCAGTAGAGCGCCGGATGCTGGAGGCACAGCTTCATGGTGGGCAGCGTGCAGGATGCGGAGCAGAAATCCCCGTTCCTCGTATTCCCGTCATCGCACTGCTCCCCTTCCTCCACGATGCCGTTGCCGCAGGCGGGTATGACCAGTCCGGGGAGGTGCAGTCGCGCAATGATGGTGAGCGTCATGACATCTGACGCCGTGATCACTTCATTTTGATCGACATCGAAGAGGGCGACCAGCTGCCACTCCTCCTCCGGGACGGCGGACTTCTCCGTGCGCAAGGCAGCCACCGCTGCGTTGATCCTCTGTCGTGCTTCTTCCAGCGTAATCGATCCATCGTGGTTCACATCCAGCGCGCGGAATGCCCGTTCGCGGTTGCCCACCGTGCACGATGCGCTGCATGCATCTCCGTCGGATGTGTTGCCATCATCGCACTCTTCGTAGCTTTCGACGAGACCGTTGCCGCAGACGGGTCCCATCAGCACCCGCTCGATGCGGATGGCATCGGCGATGACGTACTCGTCGGCATCATCCGAAATTTCCACCGTCAGCGTGTCGCCTTGCACCGTGACGGTGCCCAGATACTTCCATACGGCGCCATGCGCGTGCAAACCCTCCGGTGCCTTCTCCTGATTCACCCGCACGGACAGCAATTCCCTTGATCCATCCGTCACGCGGAAGGGCGTGTTCGTTGCGCGATTGGGATGTTCCCCCCACGTCGTGCTGACGCGGTACGTGCCCGGGGTGACGTGGAACTTCCACATCGCCCGGTCCTGCCCGGTTCCCGCCATATTCCAGCGGTTGCCGCCGTTGTACCCCAGCACCCCCTTGCCCCAGATGCCCGAGAGGATCGAGAATCCCTCCGTATCATTGTCGATGATGCGCACTTCGCCCGTGTAGGGACGGGACGAGTAGCGGCTGGTGGTGCTGGAAGAAGAGGAGAAACTGGACACGATGGGAGCCGAAGAGCTGGTCGCGATGCCCGTCGCGCAGAGGACATTGATCGATGCGTTGGCGTTGTTCTGCGTGCAGTCATTCCGGGCAGCGCTGACGCACCCCTGGAATCCGCCGCCGAACGCATTGAAGCAGATACCATCGAATCCCGCGTTTCTGCAGTGCGTCACCGCGGCCTGCTGCGCGGGAATCAAATCGGCGCAGTGCAGAGCCGTCTGCCTATCGCACCGATGACTGCATCCGTCGAAATTCGTCGTGTTCCCGTCATCGCACTGCTCCCCTTCCTCCACGATGCCGTTGCCGCAGACCGGGGACACCTGCACCCGCTCGATGCGGATGGCATCGGCGATGACGAACCCGTTGGCGTCGTTGGAGAGGATGACACGGATGGACCGGCCGTTCCCCGTCACTTCCAGCATGCCCAGGTGCTTCCAGGAAGCGCCGTCTGCCGAAAAGTCGTCCGGCCGCTGCTGCTGGTTGACCCGGACGGTCGCGCCCTCGTCGGAGGTCGAGAGGATGCGGAAGGGCGCATTCGTCGCGCGGTTTTTGAAGCTGCTCCACGTGGCGGCCACCTGGTAGCGCCCTGCGGGCAGATCCTCGAAGGTCCAGCCTGCCGTGCGGCTGCCGTTGCCCTTGGTGGTGAAGTGCACGTCGTTCCCGTAGCCCTGGCCCCGGTACGGCCCCACCCATCCCTTGCTGGTGGAAAATCCGCTGTCCCCGTTATCGATGATCCGCACGAAGGCGGGGGGCATGGGCGGCGTGTAATAGGAAGCGGCGTACCGGCCGACCTTCGGAACGGCGGGCGCGGCCAGCGCGCTCTGTGCGGTCATGCCCACGGCGATCACACCGAGGAATGCCGCAAAACCGAGCATACGGGTAGAAATACTCATACAAAACGGGGAAGTGGGGTACAAAAAGGAGGGAATGATAGTTGGTGGGGAGAGTGTTGTCAAATTTAATTTTTCATGGTTTTTTCACATTTCAAACTAGCCCTACTCCGCCAACACCCCCTCCCGCTGCAATTCGACCATTTCGCGGTAAATCGCGCTTTGGGTCATCAATTCCTCATGGGGCGCGCAGGCGGTGATGCGGCCCTGTTCGACCACGGCGATGCGGTCGACGGAGCGGACGGTACTCAGGCGGTGGGCGATGATGAAGGACGTGCGGTCGGCGATCAGTTCCCGGATGCCCCGCTGCACGGCGCGTTCCGTGACGGAATCGAGCGCGCTGGTGGCTTCGTCCAGGACCACGATCGACGGGTTCTTCAGAATCGCGCGGGCGATCGCCACCCGTTGCCGCTCGCCGCCGGAGAGCCGGATGCCGCGTTCGCCCACCATCGTATCGTACCCGTGGGGGAGTGATTGGATGAAGTCATGCGCCGAGGCGCGCCGCGCGGCTTCCTCCACTGCTTCCCGCGACGCCTGCGGCGAGGCGTAGCGGATATTCTCCAGCAGCGTATCGTTGAACATGACGTTCTCCTGCATCACGAGTCCGACCTGCCGCCGCCACCACTGCAGGTCCAGATCGCGGATGTCGGTATCATCGATGAGCAGCCGTCCGCCCGACACGTCGTAGAAGCGGTTGAGGAGCATCGCGATGGTGGATTTTCCCGCGCCGGAATGGCCCACGAGCGCGATGTGTTCGCCGGGCCGGACCTCCAGCGTGATATCCTGCAGCGTATCGGCATCGCCATAGGTAAAGGAGACGTGATCGAACATGATTCGTCCTTGGACACGTTCCAAGCGGATCGCATCGGGTTTGCTTTGAATCGTCACCGGTTGCAGGAAGAGGTCTTCGGCCAGCCGTACTTTGCCCATCAGTTCATTCCACCGCGGCATCATGTTGCTCAGCATCTCCAGCGGCATCACGATGCGGAAGAACGTGAACTGGTAGAAGAAGAGCGAACCGAGCGACAGTTCCCCGTTCACCAGCAGGTACATCCCGTAGGCGATGAGGCAGAGGCGAATCAGCATGAACGTGCCGAATCCCTCGAAGACCGACCACGCGCGGTTGACCTTCCGCAGTTCCAGGATTCCCTTCCGATGAATTTCCTCCATCGATTGCAGTTCCCGATGCTCCGCCCCCGCAGACTTCACCGTGAAGATGTTGGTCATGGCGTCGTAGCCCCGCCCCAGGGATTTCACCCACAGCGCATTGACGATGTCCATGCCGTTGCGCGTCATGCGGACGTACAGGGTCAGCAGCAACGCAAAGAGTGGCAGGAGCGCAATGATGAGGACGGTGAGCTGCCAGCTGATGAACGCGCTGATTCCCAGGAAGATGACCGCGGTGATGCCCGAGGGCAGCAGTTCCAGGAAGATCTGCCGCATGAGGTCCACCATCGCGTCGGCGGCGTTGTCGATCTTCTTCATCATCTCGCCGCCCCGCGTCTTTACGTGGTGCCGGATGTCCAGCTGCAGCGCACGCTCGTAGTACATCTGCCGCGTCTGGGCCAGCAGGTCATGCTGGATGGCCCACTTCACGTAGAACATCGCCGCGCTCACCAGGTTGAAGACCAGGAAGATGCCCAGCCAGATGCCAAAGAGCAGGAGGAAGTCGACCTCTGCCCCTTCCAGAACGGTGAGCATGCGGTCGATGGCGAAGCGCGCGAAGAGCGGTTCGCCGATCCAGACCAGCGCCATGACGATCGCCGTGGGGATGAAGAGGATCACATAGCGCATGTGTCCCCGCATCGCCCGGCGGAAAACGGTGAAGAACGTGCGCATGGGAGAGCAGCATACTCTGCTAGGATGCGATCATGAAGCGTTCCGAGCGGATCACCGGCTTCACGGAGGCGATCTGGGAGTGGTACGCCCGGCACAAGCGATCGCTGCCCTGGCGGGATCTCCCCATCCCCGATGACAACGAACGGGCGTACCGCATCCTCGTGTCCGAGGTCATGCTGCAGCAGACGCAGGTCAGCAGAGTACAAACGGTGTTCAAACTATTTCTTGAAAAATTCGGCTCCATGGAAGAATTAGCTTCTGCAAACAATCGCGATGTCCTCCTTGCCTGGCGGGGCATGGGCTACAACAGTCGGGCCCTTCGATTGCGCGATGCCGTCCGGACGATTGTAAAGGAACATGACGGAGTCTTCCCTCGTGAGATGCCTGCGTTACTGCAGATCAAAGGCATCGGTCCCTACACGGCGGCCGCCATCCGCAACTTCGCCTGGAACATCCCCACCCCCTGCATCGATACCAACATCCGCCGCATTCTCCACCGCACCTTCATCGGGCCGGAGGAAGCGGATGGGACGTGGAAGGTATCGGATAGGGAATTGCTTCTTCTTGCACAAGAAGTGCTGGATGTTGCGATTGATCACCAATCATTAATGCGAAATGCAAAATGCGAAATGCAAAATGAATTTTCCCGTACCACTGCCAACTGGCACGCGGCCCTCATGGACTTCGGTTCGTTGGTGCAGACGAAGAACAATCCCAAGTGGGACCTCTGCCCCCTGACGGCTCGGCGGCTGATGAGGACCACACCTAATGTATTTGTTCGATTAGAAAGGGACATAAGACGTAAGACACAAGATGTAAGAATATCCAAAGAGCCGGGAAGGTTCGTCGGTTCCAGATTTATTCCCAATCGCATTTTTCGCGGTCGCATCATCGAGGCGTTGCGGGATGCTCCTCAAGGAATGAAATTCAACGAAATCGGATCTCAGATATGTATCGATTGGAATGAAAAGGAGCACAAGGAGTGGTTGATGCAATTGATCAATAAATTGATACAAGAAGGAATGATGCTTCAGAAGAAGAACGTATTTGTTCTCAATCCTTCTTAAACGGGATCGTTCGTTAACCGGCGATTTAAATCGCCGGTTAACAAGGGGTGATGAGAGAATGTTCCTTATTTCGCCAACTCCTCGATCCGCTTCTCGCGAATCACGTTGACCTTGATGACGCCCGGGTAGGTGAGCTCCTTCTCGATCTTCTGGGCGATGTCCTTGGCCAGCTTGAGCTGGCCGAGGTCGTCGATCTTCTGCGTGTCGACGTAGATGCGCACTTCGCGACCGGCGGAGAGGGCGAACGCGCGGGAGACGCCGTCGAAGGTCTTGGCGACTTCCTCCAGTTCCCGCAGCCGCTTGAAGTACTCCTCGATGGACTCTCGCCGGGCGCCGGGGCGGGCGCCGGAGATCGCATCCGCAGCGGCGACCACGAAGGCCTCGGGCGTCTCCATGGGAATGTCCTCGTGGTGGGCGGCGACACAGTGGATGACCTCCGGGCGGACTTTGAACCGCTTGAGGATCTCCACGCCGATCTCCACGTGCGTGCCGGCGACTTCGTGGTCCAGCGCCTTGCCGATGTCGTGGAGCAGGCAGCCCTCCGTCACGATGGCGGCGTTCGCGCCGATCTCCTCGGCCAGCATCCGTCCCACGTGCGCCATCTCCACGGAGTGCTTCAGCACGTTCTGGCCGTAGCTGGTGCGAAACCGCAGCCGCCCGATGATTTTGAGCAGGTCCTGCGGGTAGCCCGTGATGCCCAGCTCCTCGGTGGCGCGCTTGCCGAATTCCAGCATCATCTTCCCCACCTGTTCCTTCATCTTCGCCACGATTTCCTCGATGCGCGCGGGCTGGATGCGTCCGTCCTGGATCAGCTTCTCCATCGCGAGCTTGGCGACGTAGCGCCGCGCCAGATCGTACCCGGAGACCACGATGACGCCGGGCGTGTCGTCGATGATGACGTCCACGCCGGTGGCGGCTTCGAAGGCGTTGATGTTGCGCCCCTCCTTGCCGATGATCTTGCCCTTCACGTCATCCGAGGGCAGCTGCACCACGGTCGCGGTCGACTCCGTCGCGACTTCGCTGGCGTAGCGCTGCATCGCCTGGGCCATCAGGTCCCTGGCCTCGTCCTCGGCCTCCTCCACCATCCGCTCCTTGAGCGCCTTCACCTGGGTCGCGAAGAAGCCCGAGAACTCCTCCTCCAGTTCCTTCTTCAGCTCCTCCTTGGCTTCCTCGCGGCTGAGCTTGGAGACCTGCTCCAGCGCCTCGCGGTGCTGCTGCTGCGCATCTTTCAGTTCGCCCTGCAACTGCGTCACCTCGGCGCGCTGCGCTTCCAGGTGCTCGCGCTGGCGCTCCACTTCCTTCACTTTCTGATCCAGCAGCTTTTCCTTCTCCTCGATGCGCGCCTGCTCCTTCTGCTGTCTGGCTTCCATCTCCGTGGCCTGCAGCCGGGCATCGGTCAAAATTTCCTTGGCCTGCGCCTTGGCTTCGGCCTCGGCGGTCTTGATCTGCGCTTTCGCCTCGCTCACCTGCACCTGCAAGTCCTGCAGTTGCCTCTTCTGCTGATCGATCTCGGCCTGCTGGGAGCGGCTGATGCCTTTTCCTTTACTGAAGATCGCCCGTCCGGCGAGCGTGCCTGCGGCGGCTCCGAGCAGGAGCCAGAGAACCTGTGTGAGAAAGTCCATAGGAAGGGGGAGGAGTGACGGATAGGACACTCCGCGGGTGCAGGAAGCAGACGGCAGCAGTCCGCCGGCCGATGACGAGCAAGGCGGTAGGGACGATGGCTGCGAGGAACCCGATGACGAGGAAGGTCAGGTGCATGGGAAGTCCGTTCTCTGGTGCGCTTCTGCAAGCGACGGAGTAGTACGGTGCATGATAGCAGGGAGCCGGCCCGGATGCGAGTATTGTTTCTTGGCTTGCTGCAGCCAAGATCTGATAGGGAAGCCCAAAAGATGCCTTGCCGCTGCGTACAAATGTGATTCAGCACATGCGGGGGTTGGTTGCCCGGACCCGTTTCGGGCGTTCTACGGAGGTTTGGAACGCCGGGAATCGCAGCAGGAAGCACACTGCGCACCATTGATCCCACATAATTCACGAACGGATCTTCCGGTGCATCCAAGAGAGGGAGTGCAATGGCGCCATGTGCCTGCACCGATCCCGCACCGGCTCCGCACTTCTACTGATCATTTTTTGTGTACAGATTATGTTGCCTGTGCTTGCGCATGGGGAAGAGAGTGTATGGGAACAGAGGAATGAAGATGCGGCGGCGGTTCCTCCAGCGGAAACGGTTGGGACGGGTCCTGAAGAGGGAACGGGACCGGGCGAAGGAACAGCGGATGCACCGGTCTCCGGCGAAGCAAGGGCGGAGGAGGGGGGAGATGCAGGACCGGAAGACACCCCGAGGGCGACGGGCACGGAAGAACGGATGGCAACAGGAAGCGTGCTGCAGGTGCCGGCTGATGCCAAGGATCCACCCTCTTCCCCTGACGATTCTGATCCGGAGACCATTCCTGCTCCCCCGCCGCGGGTGTGCATCCATGAATTGCAATGGATGGGAACGGATCTCTCCACCGCCGACGAGTGGATCGAGCTGGCGGCCGTGGGGAGCGGCGCTGCGCGCGTCTCGCTGGCCGGCTGGGCGATCGTCTCCGTGGTCGACGGCGTCGAGAAGCCGATGATCACGTTCGCGACGGGCCACGATATCGGGCCGGGGGAATTCCGGATCGTGAGCAACTATGCCGCTTTCCAGTCCCGCCTGCTCGAGGAACCGATGCTCGTCACCACCAGCGTGAGTCTGCCCAATACCAAGCTGCTGCTGCGCCTGCGCGACGCGTCCGGCGCGCTGATCGATGAAGTGGACGACGGTGTGGGAGCGCCGTTTGCGGGCGCCAATCCCTCCGGCGCCAGCAAGGCGGCCATGGAGCGCATCGATTGCCTGGCTCCCGGTACCGATCCGGCCAACTGGGCGACGGCAACGGTCGCTCTGGGTATCGATGCGGACGCACCCGTCCTGGGGACGCCGGGTCACCCCAACAGCGTGGCCCGTCCCGCTGATCCCGGAGGGGATGCGGGGAGTTCCTCCGGATCGGGAATTTCGTTGGAGCCCTTCTATAAGCCGATAATCAGTGAAGTGCTCCCCGACCCTCCGGGTGCGGACACCGCTGAATGGATCGAGCTCTTCAATCCCACGGGCACGGGCATCGACCTGGCGGGCTGGGCGCTGCGGCGGGGGACGACGGTGTATCGCTTCCCGCCGGGTACGGGCGCGCTGCTGGGCTCCGGTCACACGGTGGTCCTGCTCCCATCCGTGACGAAGCTGACCCTTCCCAATGCCGGGGGGACTGTGGAACTCTTGTTTGGAGAGCAGCGCATGGATCAGCTGACGTACCCCGCGCTGCCGGAAGGGGTGTCCTTCGGATGGGTGGCAGGCGAGACGGAGCCCCGGTCATTCTGCCTGCCCACGCCGGGACAGCCCAATGTGAGCCTGATGCCGCAGCTTTCCCTAGAGGGAGTGCGGGACGGAGAGACGGTGTCGACGGTCAACCTGGACGTCCGGGCGCTCTCGGGATCCATCAAAGGAGGACAGTGCAACTGGAACTTCGGCGATGGCTACCTCTACGCCGGATGCAATCCCCCCGCGCACGCGATGCGCACGAGCGGTACGGTGAGCATCACGGTAACCGTGCGAGACTACTGTGGTAATACGATGATACAATCGGTTCGTGTGACGGCGGAGGCGAAGAAGGGAACCGCTGCCAAGGAAAAGGAACAGAAACCTGCCTGTACTCCCACCGCCTTCTCCGGCGTCACGCTGACGGAGTTCCTGCCCGACCCTCTTGGAGATGAAACGGCAGGCGAGTGGATAGAGGTATTCAACCCCACACAGGAGCCCGTGGATTTTTGCGGGTGGAGCATCGATGACGAGCAGGGAGGGAGCAAACCGTACGGGCTCGACGGACGCCTGCTTCTGCCGCAGGAGTACCTGCTTTTGCCACGCAAGGAAACGAAGATTGCGCTGAATAACGACAAAGACACAGTCCGATTGATCGCACCGCTTCCCGAAGGGGGGACGGGCGTGCTGGTTGAAGTTGGGTACGCTCGCTCCATCGAAGGAGAATCGTTTGCATTGCGTGAGGATGGCGAGTGGCTGTGGACGAATCGTGCGACGCCCGGCGCCGCAAATCTCTTCCGCGCGGCCGACCCCTGGCCGGGGGCGTTGCCCGTGATCATCAGCGCCGCGCTGCCCGATCCGGAAGGGAAGGATGAGGGGCAGGAGTGGGTGGAACTGCAGAACGTCACCGACCGGCCGCAGTGGCTCCTGGGCAATTGGCAGCTGCGTACGGCCGATGGGAAGAAGAGAGCGTTGCACGGGACGGGCTTTCCCCCGCGCGCGACCGTGCGCATCCCGATCGATAACCCAGGCATGACGCTGCGCAATACCGACGGTGCGGTGCTGCTGGTGGATCCTGCAGAGCAGGTGCGATCCGTGCTGGCATGGGGCAAGACGAAGGCGGGACACCCGATCGTGCGAGCCGCATCCCCCCTCTGCACGCTCACCCACGTCTCCTATCAGGGAGAGGGCATGCTCCGCGGACGCCTCCATGGCGAACGTCCGGCGAAGACGTTCCGCCTCTCCGCGCTCACTCTTCCTGCCGAAACGGAGGTGTATCCCGCAGTTTCTTCTCAGAGGGAACAATTTCTATCAAGCCTTCTGCAAGACAAAAAAGTCGAACTGGAATGTGATGCAATCGGAGCGGATGACCCGCGGCTGTTCGTGGACGGGGTCGAAGTGTTGCCGCTGCTGCTGCGTCTGGGATTCGCGCATGTGCCGGGGAAGGAAGCAGTGAGGGGCCGCGCAGAATACCTGGTCTATGAAGCGGAAGCACAGAAGGAAAAGCGGGGCATCTGGAAGAATGCGCTGACTGCGCAGCAGATTGATGCATTCAAAGAGACCGAGCGTCTGCGGGATATCGTGGAGCGCGAGGGCGTTCGATTGACCATCGGGCCCCAGCCGGGGTTGGTCGAGGCAGGGGCGCTGATCGAGCTGCAGACGAATGTGCCGGCAATCATCTACCGCGAAACCCTTGCGGGAGAGTGGGAGCCGTTCATCGGCGGAGCGGTGACCCGGGATGATACGATGCGGTTCCGGGCGGAGTTCCGGGAGGGGGACCGCGTCGTCCTGTCCGAGGTGCTGGAGCGTTCGTACATTCTGCGACGGGAACGCTACCCCCGCTGCCTCACCGTGACGGAAATCTATCCTTCTCCGAACAAGGACGAAACGGAGTGGGTGGAACTGTACAATCAATGTGATCAATCTATTCCGCTGGCGGGATGGCTGATCGATGATGAGTACCCCAAGGGAAGCAAACCGATGACGCTGGGGATCGATCAAGCCGTGCCCCCGCGCTCGCACCGCGCCCTCACCGGGAGCGTCATCGGGAAGATCGCGTTCAACAACAGCGGCGACTCCGTGCTCCTGCGCTCCCCCGACGGGCGCATCGCGGCGGCGGTCACGTTCCCCTCGGTGAAGAAAGGATGGTCCTATGCGCTGGTCGGCGAGCAGTACTGCCTGACCCAGCGGCCGACGCCCGGCGCGCCCAATGAGTGCTTCATCGCGCCCAAACCTCCGCCCAAGAAGAAGAAAGCAGCCGCGCCCCGGAAGATCATCCTCGGCGTCGCCACGAAGTACGTGGTGGGGCTGCAGAGCGTCGCAGGCGCCCCCGTCACCTCTTCGCCCCTCCGCACGCAGCTTGCCGGGCA
>CAYZGJ010000039.1:0-11291 GCA_964478005.1 uncultured Candidatus Peribacteria bacterium | reverse complement strand
ATCCTCCTCATTGAAGATCACAAGACCGTGGCGGAGAACATTCGGACGTATCTGGAGATGCAGCAGTATGCGGTGAGCGTCTCTTTCGATGGAAAGGAAGGATTCGAGCGGGCGATGACCGAGGAGGCGGATCTGGTGATCCTGGATATCAACCTGCCGGGCATGGACGGCTTCACCCTGTGCGCGCAGCTCCGGGAGCACGGCAAGACGATGCCGATCCTCATGCTGACGGCGCGGAGCAAGCAGGGGGAGATGGTCCGGGGGCTCAATCTCGGCGCCGATGATTACCTCGCCAAGCCCTTCGATCTGGACGTGTTGCTCGCGCGGGTGCGCGCCCTTCTGCGTCGCAGCGGCACCGAACCTGTGACGACACCCGTTCTCACCGCGGGCGCGATCCGCCTGGATACCAACACGCGGGAGGTATGGAAGGGGAAGAAGAAGATTGCACTCTCCCCCAAGGAATACGCGCTGCTGGAGTACCTGGTGCGCCACAAGGGAACGGTGCAGGACCGTCCGACGATTCTCGATCACGTGTGGGGCCAGGGGGATGCGCTGATGTTCTCCAATACCGTCGACGTGCATATAGCGTTCCTGCGGCGTAAGTTGGGGAAGAAGGCCATCCGCACCGTCCCGAACAAAGGGTATCTCCTTCCCGCAGACTGACATGCTGTTCCGCCGCATCAGCCATCGCATCGCAGTGCAGTTCACGGCATTCGTGTTCCTGCTTTTTTTGGTCAACGGACTCGTCTTCTTCACCGCGGACATCGGCAATGCGCAACGCCAGACGCGTTTTCGACTGGAGCGGATGGCGGAGATGATCGCGGAGCGATACGAAACGGGCATGATGCGCATGCCCCACATGCCGCGCGGCGGCGTCCCCCTCCACATGCTGGAACAGGTGCGCGTGCTGGACGCGGAGGGTAATCCGCTCATCACGAGCTCGTTCTTCGAAGATGTTCCCATCCCACGGAAGCTGCGCGCTTTCGCGCGAATGACCATCGAGGGGGAAGAATTCGTCGTACTGACCGATCCCTTTCAGCGGAACGGCAGTCTTGCCGGATACGTACAGGTCGCGGACATCGCGCGGTTTCCCCACGCCGCCCTTCCCGGTCGCATCGCGCTCTATCTGCTCATCAGTATCGTCGTCTCCGTCCTCACCTACATGGTCGGACTCTTCTTCGCGCGGCGCAGCCTGCAACCCGCCGAGCAGATGATGGAGCGCCTGGAACAGTTCACCCAGGACGCCAGTCACGAGCTGCGCACGCCGCTCACCGCCGTCGGCACCTCCATCGATCTCGCGCTGCTGAAGAACGATCAGGAGAAGCACCTGCGCTCAGCCAAAAGGGAACTCGCAGAAGTGTCGGTCCTCATCGACCGGCTGCTGGAACTGGCGCGGCTCGACGCGTTCGCGCTGCGCAAAGAATCCGTGGACTTCACCCGTCTCCTCGCCGATGCCATCGACCGACATCGTTCTGCGGCCGAAGGAAAGAACGTGCGCATCGAACAGGATCTGGCACCGGACATCACGGTGGAGGGTGACCCATCTTTGCTGAAACAAGTGGCATCCAATCTCCTCTCCAATGCGATCAAGTTCAATGAACCAGATGGCGTCGTGCGTATCACGCTCACACCTGATGCATGGGTCGTGGAAAACACGGGAAAGGGAATCGCCGCGTCCGCGCTGCCGCACATCTTCGACCGGTTCTACCAGGAAGAATCGTCGCGCACCAAGCCGGGAGACGGCGTCGGATTGGGCCTGGCGCTGGTCAAACGGATCGTGGAGCTGCACGGCTGGACCATCGGCGTGGAAAGCGCGCAGGGAAAGAGCACGCGGTTCACGGTGCGCTTCTCTTAATCTTCTCTTAAGACGTCCTTCGTATACTGGGCACAGTCGCTTTTGACTGTTCTATTTCTTTCCTTCTTCATTCGTATGAACAAAACATTCACCTTCGGCATCATCACCGGCATGACATCCCTTGTCGTCGCCGTCCCTCTCGTCATGGGGAGCGTGGGCGCGCAGGAGGATGCAACGACCACGGACCGGACGTTCCGGTTCAACCGCGAAATCTCGCAGGAACAAGTGCAGACGCTCATCGATAGGGATGATGCATTCCTCGCCAATGCCGATGCGGCGCTGGCAGTGCAGAAGAATGCAACCCAAACTCATCGGGATGCATTGAAGGCGGCCGCTTCCATCGAGGATGACACGGAGCGCCACGAGGCCGTGCGCGCCGCACACGACGCTCTTCGCAAGACCATGCAGAACGCCATCGAGAGCAATCCCGATCTTGCGGCAGGCATGCATCGAGGTATGGGAATGGGTCACGGACGGAAGGGCGGCATGCTCGGCGTAGGACTCGGCCACGGCAACAGTCCGATGCATGCAGAGATGCTGGAGCGACTCGGCATGACGGAAGCGGAATTCGATGCGGCCATCGAGAACGGCAAGACGCCATGGGAAATCGCGGAGGAGAAAGGCGTGGAGATGCCCATGCACGTAGGCCGCGGCGGCAGGAGCGGCATGATGCGCGGCGGGATGTTCGGCCGGGAGTAAGTCATCGACCATCCTCGCACACGGAAGAGGGGCGACCAGATCGCCCCTCTTTTCAATCAACGCGCATAATTCACCCGCGTGGTCCGGCAGTACGGATAGCAGGAGCGACCGGCTGGCGGCAGCGTGATGCGCGTCGTCCGGCCCTGAGAGCGGATGCAGGGCATCTTCACGCGGGAGCGCGGATTGCAGGGATCGGTGCTCCGCAGGGATGTGGAGCGATAGGCGTAGGAAGAAGAATACCCCGCCTCGGCCGAAGGAGCCGCGAGGGAAAAGCCGGCGACAACGATGGCGAGGATCGCGATACCGCTCGGGAAGAAGCGGACGAAGGGAGGAACGTGCATGGACATAGGGGGGAACGTGCAAAAGGAACGCAGTATGCTGCGAAGCGCCCGCGTTGCCCATCATGACGACCAGGCCGACCACTTCTGTCACGAATTCCTCATTCCAGCATCGCAGGGTCCACCCGCAGGATACGGTCATCGCCTGCAACGGGATCGCCCCGGCCGTCGGTGTTGCTCGTAGTGAGATACAGCATCCCGTCCGGGCCGACACCGGCGAAGCGGATGCGTCCGTAGGCGCCGTCCAGGTGCCGCCGCAGGACGGGCATTCCTTCCTCCTCCGGGAGCATACTTTCAAAGAGCGCTCGGCCGCGCAGCCCGCCGAAGACGATGCTTCCATTGAGGAACGCAGCCGATGCAGGCGCCCATGTGGTATCCGGCCCGGAGTGCAGCACCGGCGCGATCATGCCCTCCCCCTCCTCGTCTCCCTGCAGGACCGGCCAGCCGTAGTTGCCCCCCCGCTCGATGCGGTTGAGCTCGTCGTACCCCGAGCGGATGCCGCTGCGCCCGTGCTCGGTGCTCCACAGCCGCCCCCGCTCATCCCACGCCAGTCCCTGCGGATTGCGATGGCCGTAGGAGTACACGGCATTCCCGAACGGATTATCCGGCGGAATCGATCCGTCGTCCGCGATGCGGAGAATCTTGCCGGCCAGGGATGCCGTATCCTGCGCGCTGTCGGGATTTCCCGCATCGCCGGTCGTGACGTACAGATAGCCATCGGGCCCGAATCCCAGAAAGCCGCCATCATGGTTCGCCGCGCCCGGAATACCCTCGAGGATGACCGTCCGTTCGGTGAGCCCGTCCTCCGCAAAGAGGTAGCGCTCCACCCGATTGGCGAGGCCGCCGCCCGCCGCCGTCGTCAGGTACAGGTAGAGCCATCGATTGGAGGGGAAATCCGGATGCAGCGCCAGCCCCAGCAATCCCCCCTCGCCCCGGTGCATGACGCCCTGAATGGGATACGACCGCTGCCCGTCCGGCATGATCCGCCGGAGCGTTCCCGGACGCTCGGTTACCAGCATCTCCCCCGATGGCAGCCAGGCGATGCTCCACGGAATGTCCAGACCCTCCGCCACGACGGAGACCGAGGGGGAGGAGGAAAAGGAAGAATTGGAAGAAAAGGAAGAAAAAGAGGAAGAGGAGGAGACGCCACCACCGTCATCGGTCGCGAGCGGAACGCACGCCGTCCAGAGCAGTGCGCCAATGATGAGAGCAGTCAATCGCATACATCGATGATGACACGCATCCGTCCGCTGCCATACGGAAAAAGTCCGCTTCCTGCGTGACAGGCGGCACGCGATCCGTATCCTGATAGGTTATGAAACCCCTCCTCCTCTCCCTCCCCTTCTCCCTGCTCCTCGCCGCCTGCGCGCTCCCTCCGCCGGACGATCAGGGGATGCAGGGGAGCAGCGCCGCGTCGTCCGCATCGTCGCCTGCCGCGAGCAGCGCCGTCGCCATGCTCGATCGTCTCAATGACTCGCCGCGCCATCAGGAGTGGGCGGATGTACGGGTGGGAGACAAGGCGATCCGCACGTGGGTGGTGTACCCGCAGGTCCGTGAGAACCGGCCGGTCGTGCTCCTCATCCACGAGAACCGCGGCCTCACCGACTGGGTGCGGTCCCTTGCCGATCAGGTGGCGGAAGCCGGATACATCGCGGTGGCGCCGGATCTGCTCTCGGACTTCAGCAATCAGTACGCCCGCACGAGTGATTTCCCCGATGAAGATGCGGCGATCGATGCCATCGGGCAGCTGGAATCCGACCGCGTCCTCGCAGACCTGGAAGCCGTGACCGCGTGGGCCCGGACGATCCCTGCCGCCGGCGAGGAACTGGCGGTGGCAGGCTTCTGTTGGGGCGGCGCACAGGCGTTTTCCCTGGCGGCGGAGACCGATGCCGTGGATGCGACGCTGGTGTTCTACGGCACGTCGCCGGAGGATCCTGCCGTCTACGAGCGGATCGACGCACCGGTCTACGGATTCTACGGCGGAGACGATCAGCGCGTGAACGCCACCATCGACCGGGCACAGACCGCCATGGCGGACACGGGTACGCCCTACCAGGTGATGATCTACGACGGCGCGGGCCACGCGTTCATGCGCCTGGGCGAGCAGGAGGATGCATCTCCCGCCAATGCCGCCGCACGCGATCAGGCGTGGGACAGAATGCTGCAGATCCTGCAGGGATTATGAGACGGGGGCGTGCTACACTCCCCTCCCATGCCCGTGACCGTCTCTTCCGATCTCCAACGACTGACCTCGTGCCAGCAGCGCGCACTCGACATCCTGCAGCGCGAGGGCAACGTCTTCCTGACCGGCGCCGCCGGGACGGGCAAGAGCTACCTGCTGGAACGGTATCTTGCCGATAAGCCGTCCGAACGCTTTCCCGTGGTCGCCTCCACGGGCGCGGCCGCGGTGCTCGTGGGGGGACGCACCTTCCATAGCTTCTTCGGCATTGGGATCCTGGAGGGCGGACCGGAAGCCGCCGTGGCGCGGGCAGTGCGCAATCGGAAGGTGATCCGCCGGTTGCAGACTGCCTGCTGCGTCATCATCGATGAAGTCTCCATGCTGCCGGGATCGGTCCTGCAGGCGGCGGAAACCGTGGCCCGGCGGACGCGCAACTGCTCTGCGCCATGGGGCGGTCTACGGATCGTGGCAGTGGGCGACTTCGCCCAGCTGCCGCCCGTCACGCAGGGGATGGCCGTGAAGGACTGGGCGTTCCTGCATAGCGTTTGGGACGAGAGCACCTTCCAGCCTGCGCTGCTCTCCACCGTCATGCGCACGCAGGACACCCACTTTCTCGGGATTCTCAACGCCGTGCGGGAGGGAACTGTCTCCGACGACGTGCGCCGCTTCCTGGATGCGCACACGCTCGACGGCGAGGAGGTATCCGACGCCACGCGCCTCTACCCCCGCCGCGCACAGGCCGACGCCTACAATCATGCGCGGCTCACATCGCTGCCCGGCACGCTGCGCACCTTCCCCACGGAGTACGAGGGCGCGCCGCAGTACGCCGACGCCGCGAAGCGCGCGATGCCGATTCCCGACCAGCTGCACCTCAAGGAGGGGGCGCTCATCATGATGCGCAAGAACGAACAGGGCGACGCCCCGCGCTACGTGAACGGCTCGCTGGGCATCATCCGGCACATCGGGGAGGAGCTGCTGCGGATCCGGCTGCTCTCCGGAGAAACGATCGAAATCGGACAGGAGAAATTCAGCTATCTGGATGGCGATGGGAACGAAGTGGCGTCGGCGTGGAATTTCCCCGTCACGCTCGCGTGGGCGACCACCATCCACAAGGCGCAGGGCGCATCCCTCGACCGCATGATCGTGGACCTCCATGCGCTGTGGGAACCGGGACAGGCGTACGTCGCGCTCAGCCGCGTGCGCTCGGCGGAAGGGCTGCTCCTGGAACGCTGGAGCGAGGGATCGATCCGCGCCGACACTGTGGTGACCTCCTTCTATAACGGACTGGCGGAACAGGCCGGTCGTTACATTCCCCGCCCGCTCTTCGTTCCTCCGACCCCACCGGCACCGGAACGCACGGACAAGAAAGCATCCCTCCCGCAGCGCATGGAGCAGACCCGCGCACTGCTGGCAGACGGCAAGTCCGTCGCCGCCATCGCCGCCGCCGTGCGCATCACGCCCGCCACCGTGCTCAAGTACATTGAAAAGCTGATCCGCAGCGGCTCCGCCCCCGACATCCGCCACCTCGCCGACGATGTCCGCTCCGCCGACCGCATCCGCGGGCTCTTCTCCGAGGAAGGCCTGGAACGCATCCGCCCCGTCTACGACGCGCTGGAAGGCAGCGTCCCCTTCGACGACCTCAAACTCATGCGGCTGGTGATCATGGCGGAGGGACGGGACAATGATGTACTGTATTTCTAATGCAATGACAGTGTCATTGCCCCCTCACAAACCTGACCGTAATTGGAGAGATGCCATTCAGGACTCTACGAATGGAGAGATGCTGACAGGCGCACTCTAAAAGTAGATGAGGCAACCTCAACCATTCACTCTTCAATAATTTCAATCTTCAATCCCAATTCCTGTAACGGTTTTATAGTCGATGGCCCAAATATACACGCACCAATATCAAACCCCCCCTCAGGCACACTGGAGAAAGGAATGACTCCAATAATCCTTCCTTGATACATTACAGGACTGCCAGAAGCACCTGGGACAAATAGTGTATAGTGCTGAGGATCCGATGGTGTAAATTTCATGAGTGATGTGGGGCCCAAGAAAATCCCCAGTTTGCCAGGCACCGCAATAAGCTTACTCGGATCCTCTATCCTCGAAGTCACCACCGTAACGTTATCAAGATACGGCTTTCGTATCGCCCCGATAGGTGGTCCTCTACTCTCAGGATCATTTTTCCAATTGAAATCAAATTCTGTGCAACGATCATCTTTAACATGAAATCCATCTAGTCGGTTTGCGGTAACGACGTGATTCGCTGTAAGGAGCAAACCTTGGGCTCGAGAAATAATTCCGGATATTTCCCCCTTTCTATCTTTGTACCTTAGAATTTCCGTACCCATTAAGGAGCCACACGAAAAATACGCTCCTTTTGAAGGGGGAATGCTTAACAAATTTCTACACGAACTTACTGATTGGCTGAGGTAATGCGCGATTATTTGCACGAGTCGGACAAGTTCATTTGTCTGGTTATGATTCTGCGGTGAATGCCGATATCCCTCGCCCGTGTTTTTGTCAGGAGCCATCGGTACATTATATCGCATTTGTTGTTATATATCCACCTCAGCTTTTCACCAGTAGTGTTACTTTTTTTCCTAATGCACCACAAAACACTGACCGTTATTGGAGAGGCGCCATTCGGTGCCCCACGGGCAGAGATTAACTTGCTTGCGTATAGTATACGGAAGAATACCGTGTCCCATCAAGAGAATCTCACCACTTTTCTGATCCAGATCATTCATTTCAAGGCTGCAGCTGCTCCTTGAAAAACCCCGCCGTCCGCTCCATGACCTGCGGCCAGGCGGCGGTGAATTCGTGCGGCTCGTTGTCGTAGATGTGCAGCGTGACGTCCTTCCCCTCTCTGCGCAGGCCCGCTTCCAATGTCTCCGACCATGCGAGCGGAACCGCATCGTCGGCGATGCCGTGGTGGATGAGGACGGGCGCGGTGATGCGATCGAGGTGTGCCGATGCCGAGACGCCGTCCCAGAACGCGGGCGCATCCTCCGGCGATCCGAAGCGCTCCGTGATGGCGTCTGCGATCTCCCGGCGGCTCTTCATCCACCGCTCGAAGTTGTCGCGCATGTCCGCGCTGACCGGCGCGAAGAGCACCGCGGCATCGATGAGATCCGGCCGAACGATCAGCGCCCCCAGCGTCACGCCGCCGCCCATGGAGTGCCCCAGCATTCCGACGCGCTCCGCATCAATGGAGGGAAGTTCCGCACCGCGCGCCGCGAGCACGGCGTTGATCGCATCCTCGATATACCCGATGCGCAGGCGGACGTCGTTGTCAGGATCTTTGTCGGAGAACGCATGGTTGCGGTAATCCGGATGCAGCACGGCAAAGCCGCGACGCGCCAGATAGTCCTGCTCGCGCTTGAGTCCCCGGCCGTTGGTGTAGATCGCCGGATCGATGTACCCGTGATTGAGAATGAGGAGCGGGAACGGACCGTCGCCCTTGGGGATATTCAGAATGCCGCTGATGGTCAGCTCTCCGCTGCGATACGTGATGATGTGGCGCACGTACGCTTCGTTCTCCGCGAGGACGGCACCCATTCGCAAATCGCTTCCATTGAATTCCTTCCGGCTGAGCGCATCGAGAGAGACGGGATGCGGCGCATTCGCCACTTCGATATTCGTGACACTCGAAACGGACACAGATGATACGCCTGGCGGCGTTTCCAACGGAATCTCACCAATCGGTTGTGTAGAGGCATCCGCGCACCCGGCCAGGAGAAACAGGACGAAGAGAAGGGGGAGGAGGTGAGGCATGGGAGAGGAAGTATAGGGCAGGATGAAAGGGATGCGCTGAAAGTGCGGAAGTTTTTACTTTGCTTCTAGACATTGAATATCAAATACTCCCCCTCCCCCACGGGTTCGATCCGATCATCAACGACTGTCAGTGCCATCTGGTCATCCAGTGCGTACAGCGGCTCCGGATGGTCTTGCGCATACCGAGCCAGCACCTCCCTGTTCACAGGCGGAAACCATTCGCGATCGTTCAAGTGCGGCCGCCACCGCTCCCCTTCTCCACGTTGGCCGCCGTCGGGACAAAGGCGATGACCGCTTCCGCCTTGGGCTTGAATAACATCGACTCCAGCGCCGCCGCGATGGTCGGATTGGTGATGCCGCCGGATGTGAGGAGGAGGCGCATGACTACAAATCGTTCATTATAGAGAGATACTGATCAACGGAAACGCCCAACGTACGGAGATTGGACGCAATCAAGCTCTTGGTCAGGGTACCGCGCGCGGGAACGACAACGGGTCGGGTGCATCCTTCCTTCCAGAAAATTCTGTGTGATCCCTTCTGCCGCACGAAGTCGCAGTCCACATGCAACAGGAATCGCTCGAACTTCTGCCGTGATATCGGCTTCATCCCAGGCATAGCCGTTTGTCGTTCAGAGGCACGATCGCCAAAGCGGTCAGCCGGATGTCTTCCCCGATACTCTCTTGTGACGGAAAGGAAGACAGCATCGGCGGCTGCAACACCCCTTCCTGCATTTTCCACCCGCACTTGCGCAGATCTTTCTCCAGCGTTCCCTTCTGAATGGTTTCCGTAAGATAGATATCGAATACCTCTTCAAAATTCTTCTGCACTTCCTTTTCCGTCTTCCCCTGCGCCACCAAATCCAGCGCGGGGGCATAGCCGATGTAGGTATTGCCTTCTTTGAAGATGGCAACCGTGAGGCTTCCATGCACGTGAATTTCTTTCCGAGAAGCCTGTTTCTTCCTGATGGTACGCATGCGTGCAGTATACACTTGCCTACTGCCATTCAATACTTCTTTCACATCACTCTGACTGGAGTGCCATATCCCCATCAATCCTTCCACCGATGTGAGAAGAAGACACCCGCCTGCCACCGGAGTATACTATTACCTATGACCCCCGAGAGCACCCAGGACTGGTACGCGCAGCTGGAGAAGCCGTTCTTCGCCCCGCCCGCATGGCTCTTCGGCCCGGCGTGGACGGTGCTGTACGTGCTGATTGCGATCTCCTTCGGCTACGTGTTCGTGCAGATTGCGCGCAAGCGATGGCCGCTCTCCGCCGGTCTGCCCTTCGCCGTCAACCTGCTGGCGAATCTCCTCTTCTCCCCGCTGCAGTTTGGCCTGCGCAGCAATGTCCTCGCGCTCCTCGATATCCTCCTTGTCCTCGTCACCATCCCGTGGATGATGCGGACCGCCTGGCCCCGCGCCCGGTGGGTGGCCTACGCGCAACTCCCCTACCTCCTCTGGGTCGCCTTCGCCACCATCCTGCAGATCAGCGTGACGTGGTTGAATGGGTGGTGAGACCCAAGCTCCGTCCTGACAATGGTATTGATTGTTGAAGAATGGCTGGGCATGTGACATCCGGAACCAAATTGTAGCGGTTCTTTGGAGGTCTTTGGGGGTCCTTTCATAAGGAGGCCGAGGGCACGTGGATCGGGGTCATTCTTGCATGAAAACGAGACAAATGAGACAGTCCATAAAAAGGCGTCTCAGGATGTTTTTGATCAAATTATTTGCTCAAATTTCATAGTGAAATACAATAAGGTTTATGAGCAATAAGCATACGATCTATCTCCTCAGGCATTGCGAAGTAGAAGCGCAATTTGATGGAGTATTTCGAGGAGGAAAATTGGATTGTAATCTTTCGGAACAAGGAAAGCAGAATGCACAACAACGAGTGGATTTCCTGCTGGAAAAAGGGGTCGATCTGGTAATCACGAGCGGAATGAGACGCACCGATTATGTCGGCAGTCTACTGAAAGAGCATGGCGTTACTCACTGTACGCAACCTCTCTTTGCCGAAATCGACTTCGGCTTCTGGGATGGAAAAAGTGAAGAGGATGTTCAACGAATATTTGAAAGAGAATATCAGGAATACCGACGCTGCTGGGAGGAAAAGCGTGGTGAAGATATCGTTATTCCCGGCGGCGAGTCCATGAGAGATGTATTGAAGCGAATAGGTAAGGGCTGGGAGGAAACGAAGCAGGTATTAGCTCCAGTTAGTGCAATTGTTCTTCATAGCGTCAGCATGACCTGCCTTCTATCGCATATTTTGCAGAAGCCAATAAAGGAGGTTCCGTATACCGAACTGGGAGGAATGCATGAAATCTTACTGGATGGAGATCAGGTTGCACTGCATACATAAAAGACCCCTCCTCTTGTAGGACGAGGGGTCAAGCTTCACTGGAGTGAAGCGGCGGCGCTCTCCATGAGCACCTCTC
>CAYZGJ010000038.1:0-11584 GCA_964478005.1 uncultured Candidatus Peribacteria bacterium | reverse complement strand
TACCTGATCCACCAGCCGCTGATCCTGGCGGCGCTGTGGATGGCGATGTGAAATGTGAAATGCGAAATGTGAAATGCGAAATGGTGTTCTGAGAAGATTCTTCGCAAACAGAACCAATCGTGTTGCAAGGTCATTTTACATTTCTCATTTTGCATTTTGCATTCCGTCAATACACCTCCTGCAAATAACACTCTTCACCCATTCGACTCGTCGCTGCGCTCCTCGCTCCCGCCTTCGTCCGCCGCGGCGGACTACGGACGGGCAGGCAGGGTGAATCCTGCCCGATGTTTTTCTCAATAAACGGAAGCCAGATAGCAGGATTCACAATACACAATTTCAGGCCGTTCGGGCGCATAGCTTGTGGCTATTGGCTTTTGGCACTTGGCGCATTCCCTCTGCCACAGCTTCCGCGGATTCCGCAGTGCCATTCTCCGCCGGTGCCGTTCATCGGGGTGGAAGTGCGGGAGGGGAAGGCGCATGGTACGGTAGAAGTCTAATTCCTGCCTGATGATCTTGAACGGCCGCTTGGTCGCTTCGCATTCGATGGCCCAGTTGAGAATGTCATCGGGGATGTCATCGATGGCATCGGGTAATTGATCGGCGGGGATGATTCTGTCGACTTTGGGTAGATCATCGGTCTGATCGCGCCAGCGCCAGCCCCTCGCCAAGACTTCTTCTTTTGTCAGTGGAAAATATTCCTGCGCCACCGTTTCGTTGTAGGCAAACGGACTCATGGTCACGGGGAAGAACTCGCCCCATTCCCCGTCCGCCCGCATCTTCTCGATGATCTTGGGAACGAGAGTTTCGTATTCTTCTTTCGTGTACTGCTTGTTGAGGATGCAGTACTGAGCGCGTTTCAGGCCGATGCAGCCGAAGCAGTTTGTGCAGTGGTAGCAGTCTGTGCAATAGAAGGATTCGTGCGTGTCCCACGAACTGATGGTCGCCATGCACTGCGAGGCATCATCGGGCGTAATGCCTTCGTAACAGAAGCGTGGTCTGCCAGTCAGAAATACGTCGTACGTCCAGACAGGCGTATCGATGAGATCCACGAACCGGCTGTGCTCGGCGTTGTAGCAGTAAAATCCAAGCGTATCCTGTGAGCGGCTCAGGCCGTGGCCGGTGCAGTTCTCACAGTTGGTCATGGCGGCGGCCGGTCGGGGATGGGTACGCTTCAATACTTCGAACTGCTCCCGCAAGGCACGGAGCCCGCCCGCCGTGCCGTCCAGGTACCGCGCCCGGAACCGCTCGTACTCCGCCGGCGAGACGGGGCGGTTGAGGACATGGTGCTTCTTCTGCCGCAACCCGATGCACCCGATACAGGAAGCGCAGCCCTTCAGATCTTCACCGAACACGCAATCGGTGCACTGCTCGGAATTGGTGAGGAATGCAGACCGGTAGACCGTGGGCACATTGGTGCATTCGTAGCAGAGCTCCGACTCGATGACGTAGTAGCCATCCACCACGTTTCTGGAGTGATCGCTGTAGCGGGTGTAGAGAGCATCTTCGAGGTACCAGCACCCGACGCAGAGGTAACAGTTCTTCCCGTAGGCGAAATCCTGGCAGTACTCGCAGTTCTCGCTCTTGAAGTTGTCGATGCCGAGGCAGGGAACAACATGCCGTAGTTCTTGCCATTGTTCAAAAAACGATTTGGACATGTCTGCCTCTCTCCCGAAGGTGGCGACATCCCATCGGTCACTGTGGTAGCAGCGCGGGCAGAGGACTTTGAATGGAGTGGTAGCGGGATAGATCGCAATCAGAGGCTGTTGGCAGATGTTGCACATGCGCCGGTACAATGACCGCTCGTTACGAAATGCGAATCGGCGTCGATCGCGACACTCCGGACACAAGCTGGGCGGCGGAATCGGCTCCTTCTTCCCGTTGAAGACCGGGCTGACTTTGTCGTAGAAGGCGAGATCGGCGTCGATGATCTCGAAGGCGGTGCCACACTGTTTGCAGGATTGCTCCATGAGATCAATATACTTCCTGTAAGTAGCATTCTTCACAATAGACGATTTCAGGGCGGTCCGGGGCGTAGGTTGATTCCATTTCCTTGCTGCATCTTGTACATGAGCGGCGATAGAGAGTGCGAGAATCTCGCTTCGTCAAACGCTGCCGATGGCGGCACATCGGACAGGTGGCGGGAAGAGGAATGCCTTCTCTCCGATAGAACGACAGCTCATGGGGTACGATGCGGTAATTCCTCCCGCAATCACACGTAAGAATCTGATGAATGATCGTGTCGTCTGTTCGATCGATGGATGGAGGGAGGCGGGCCGGCGAGAGGGTCCCCTTCCCGAAGGTTCCACTCTGTTGCTCTTCCCACTTCCAGCCGTTTCGCAGCACTTCTTCCCGGGAAAGAGGAAAAGTATCGTAGGACACGGAATTGTTGTACCCGAACAGGGAAAGGGAGAGAGGGAAGAACTCTCCGTATTCTCCGTCCTCTCGCATGCGGTCTTTGATACGTGCGACGAGCGAGCGGTACTCGTGCTCCGTGTATTGCGTGTTGAGAATGCAGAAGCGTGCATTCCCCTTGAGACTGACACATCCGAACAGATCCCGACACTCCATGCATTGGTTACTGTACTCCACATCCCGGGAGCCCCAACAGTAGCGACTGAACTTCACATTGTAGGACTGAATTCCACAATTGGTCGTTTCGTAGAGAAGTTCGGCGTGCCGTCCGGCCGTATTGGAATCCACGCAATCCTTCGCGCCCCGCCACACATGTTCACCGTATGCGCAGTCTTCCGCTTCGTAGCAGTGATAAACCTCTCGACAATTCTTTGCGTTATGCACGTAATTGCCCGTGCAATTCTCCACATTTTCCATCTGCAAATGCCTGCGTGGATGCATCAGGAGGAATCTATCGAATTCCGCTTGGATAGTGTGGACCACCCTCCGATCATTCAGGGCAATGGTCGCCATCTTTTGTTCCCATTCTTCTTTCGTCAGTTGCTCGTTTCGGATGCAGTATTCGCGTTGGCGAAGATTCGTACAGAAGAAGCAATGTCGGCAACCGCTGCATCCTTCGAGAAAAGCCGAATCAGAGCAGTCCCTGCAATTTTGGATGTATCGAGAGCCATGGCACCGTGAACAATCAAGTGCTGCATAGCACCGTTCGCATTCATGCAAAAAGCCGCAGTCGACGCAATCACTCGTTTTCTGAATCCAGTAACAGTACGAACAATCCTCGCAGTTGCTCGATTCGCTGATGAGGTAGGTGTTCCGGCAGTTCGCGACTGATTCGCTGTAGTCGCAATTTTCATTATTTCCCCCGATAATGCCCATTTGCGGCGCACGATGCATGAGTGCATCGAATTGGGGGAAGAACGGTTGACCGGGATCGTAGGCCATGCCCGCTTCTTTGTCATCCCGACTATCGGCGTACCAACATGTCTGACACAAAACGTGGTAAGCGCTTTGCGGCGGGAAGATGGAAATGAAATTTTTTTGACAACCATCGCAGAAACGCTGATAGAAAGTGTAATCATTGATGTGACCGTGCCGCCGAATATGTCGACACTGCGGGCAATGCGTCGGCGGTGGCACGTCGACACGGCGGTAGAATGCATGATCGCGATCGTCGATATCAAAGGAAACCGAGCATTGGCGGCAGGATTGCTGCATACGACGAGTATAGAAGCACCAACGACCAAGCACCAAGGACCAACCCACTTCGAAGAAATTTGGTCATTGGTCATTGGGATTTGCGATTTGGTGCTTTCGTGTGGGTCATTCAGCCCGTCAGCATCACCTTTTCAATTCAACTGCATGAGCGGGCTGTTCCCCCTTCTCCCACTGACCGATCGACGCACACGCATCCTCAATCATGGCATGGACGCTCTCGTCGGCGTAAAAGGCGATGTGCGGCGTCACGATGGTGCGCGGGTGGCGGATGAGCGCGGCGTCCTTGTCGATCTGCCCCTCGTGCTCGAAGACGTCGAGGACGGCGTACTGCACACGGCGCTCGTTCAACGCATCGAGGAGATCGGAGGAATCGATGAGGTTGCCGCGCGCGGTGTTGATGAGGATGACGCCCTTCTTCATCTGCGCCAGGCTCCGGTGATTGATCATCTGGATGGTATCGGACAGGGAGGGCGCATGGAGCGAAATGACGTCGCTGGCGGCATAGAGCTCCGATAATGCGACGTACCGAGCACCCAACCGATCGATCAGATCCTGCGCAGGATGCAGATCGTGCGCCAGAATCTTCATTCCGAATCCGTGCGCGATCTCCGCCGTCATCCGCCCGATCTTACCGGTGCCGATGATCCCCATCGTCTTGTTCCGCAGCGCGATCCCCCGCAGTCCGTGAAAATCAAAATTGCCCCTGAGCACCCGCGCGTGGCCCTCGGGCACGTGGCGAATGGCGGAAAGGAGCAACGCAAACGCATGCTCCGCGATGACGTGCGCGCCGTAATCGGGAACGTGGGTCACGGTGATGCCCCGCTCGGCGCAGGCCTCCAGATCGATGTGGTCATAGCCGACCGACCGCGTGCAGAGGAGCCTGAGATCCGGCAATTGCTCCAGGACGGACCGCGGGAAGGGCGTGACGTTGAAGGCGGAGATCACCGCAGCGTTTTTGCAAGCGGCAATGAGCGCCGCTTCCTCCTGATGGGGCAGCGTGACGGCATCCGGCAGGCGGTCGGTGACCAGGGGCGCGTCGTCGGGATCGATGTCCAGGAAGACGATGGAGGAGGAAGGCATACGAAAGGATAGTAGCAGAAAGCGTGACGCCATCGAGTGCGAAGAAAACCCATGACCTGCGGGGCAGTCTTCGCTATGCTGCCCTCCGCCATGTCGTTCACGACACGTCGTTTGCGTGAGAAACCGCCGGCGCGCGCTTCCTGGACACCCCGGATCCTGCTCCTGCTGCGGCTGGGCGCCCCGGTGGCGCTGCTGCTCTCGCGCATCGTGCAGGACCGCCGGGAGGAACGCCAGGAACGGCGCGAGCGCGTCCGCCTGCTCCAGCGGCTGCTGATCATCCTCGTCGCGGTCTTCTGCGCGGCGCTGCTCTTCGCCGCCTCGGCCCGCGCGCTGGTGTCGCTGCAGGTCCTCACTGTCGGCTCGCTGGTGGAAGTTGCCGGAGCGGATCTGCCCACGGATGCCTACGGCCACACCAACGTGCTGCTCCTGGGCCAGGGTGACGCCGATCACGATGGCGTGGACCTCACCGATACGATCATGATCGCCGGCATCGATGCGGGGAACACGCAGAGCGTGGCGCTGCTCTCGCTGCCCCGGGACCTCTGGTTCCTGCGGACGGAGAAGATGGGCACGGGCCGCATCAACAGCCTCTACCGCGATTACAAAGCGTACCTGAAGCGCCAGGGCCGGGAGGAGAAGGCGGCATCCGTGGAAGCGATGAACGAACTGGCGGCGGAGGTGGGGCGGGCGCTGGACATGGAGATCCACCGCGTGGTGAAGGTCGATTTCATCGGCTTCGTGCAGGCGGTCGACGCGGTGGGCGGCATCGAGATCGACGTCCCCAAGGCGATCGTGGATACGGAGTACCCCGGCCCGAACTACTCGTACACGACCTTCCGCATTGCGGCCGGACCCCAGACCCTGGACGGCGAAACGGCCCTGAAGTACGCCCGCAGCCGGCACTCCACCAGTGATTTCGACCGTTCGGCGCGCCAGCAGCAGATCCTCGCCGCGCTGGGGGACACGATGCGTTCAGCCGGCATCCTGACCAAGCCGAAGATGATCACGGACCTGCTGGGCATCCTGCGGGAGCACATGGAGACCACGCTGTCGGTGCGCGAGATGATCGCCCTGGCGGAAGCGGGCCGCGACATCGACCGGTCCCGGATCCTCTCCCTGCAGCTCAATACCGGCAACGGCCTGTACGGCTCGTTCTCCGAACCCGGCGGTCTGCTCTATAATCCGCCCCGCGAGCAGTTCGGCGGCGCATCGGTCCTGCTGCCCGTCTCGATACCGGAGTATCCGGTGACCTGGCGGCAGATCCGCGCGCTGGTCACCCTCCTGATGCACGAGCGTACGGCGCACCTGGAAGGGGCCCCCCTCGTCATCAAGAACGCCGGCGCCCCGGAAGGCGCGGCCCGCAGGCTGGGCGGCGAACTCATCCGCTTCGGGTTCGCGGTCACGGACATGAGCAACGCGGACGAAGAGCGCCCCGATTCCTTCCTCCGGGCCGCGCCGGAGAGCGCCACCGCCGAGCGCCTCTCCACCCTCCTGCAGATCCCCTACCTGCCGGACCCGTCGCTCGCCCCCGATCCCGACCAAACGAGGAACGAGCAAACGAATAACGAAATACCGAATCAACCAAATACCGAGATAACAATCGTTCTCGGCAAATCCTACGCGTTCGACCCCCTCCAATCGTCCTTCCCCGCCCCATGACCCCCCGTGAAATCATCGCGGAAGCCTGGGCGATCACCATGAAGACGCCGTCCCTGCGGCGCTGGGCCTTCACGTCATCGCTGCTCGAAACGCTCCTCAGCATCAAGCTGATCGGCTACCAGGTCTATTTTACCTACGAATTTTTCCTCAGGGGCGGGCAACCCGGCTTCTTCGACATCGAGGTGATGCTCTTCCACGCCCTGCCGTTCTGGGCGTTTGCAACGATTGTCGGCACCTTCATCGGGCTGGTCATCATCGAGTTCTTCATGCCCCACGTGTGCCTGGGGGCCATCATCGGCCTGGGGGCCAAGGCCTTCCGGCACGAGGAAGTGAAGGGCGGGCTGGTGCTGGGCCTGTACAACTTCGGCGCGATCTTCGCCATCCATGAGTTCCTCACCTTGAGCGGCATCTCCACCGTGATCACCGTCACCTCGCTGACCCTGCGCTACATCGATGGCCCTCTCCAGGCGTGGGTGCTCTTCATGCTCGGCGGCCTCTTCCTCTTCTCGCTGGTCCTCAAGTTCTTCTTCAGTTTCGCCGAGGAGGCGGTCGTCACGCAGAAGCTGGGCATCCTCCAGGCCATCGGGCGCAGCTTCAAGCTGATCGTCAGCCACCTGGGGCACATCGTTTTCCTCCTGATCCTCCTCTTCGTGATCTCGCTGCGCATCCTCATCAACGCCGTCATGATCATCCTGATTCCCGGCATCATCATCGGTCTGGGGCTGCTCCTCGCTCTCTTCCTGCCGGACGCCGTCAGCTATGCGATCTCGGGCGTCGTGGGGCTGGGACTCGTCATCGCCGCCAGCTACATGTTCGGCTACATCCTGGCCTTCAAGCAGACGGTCTGGACCATCACCTATCTGGAACTGATCCGGCACAAGGATCTGGATGTGATCGTCGAGTAAACAGGACCACACAATGAATGCGAACCGGCCGCCAGAGGACCGCTCTTGACCGTGGACGAGCGTCCACCTATGATGGTGCACGAACGTCTTCCCCCTCTCGCATGACCCTGACCCCCCACCAGCGCACCACGCTCAATTTCATCCGCGAGTTCCAGCGCAAGCACGGCTATTCTCCGTCCCTGTCCGACCTGGCCGTCGCCTTCGGGGTGCGGAGCAAGAATGCCATCGCCAAGGTGGTCAACGCCCTGGTACGCGAAGGGCACCTGCAGAAGGACCCCAAGGGCCGCATCAAGATCCTGGAGATCGAGGAGCACCGCACCATGGGTGACATGATCCGCTCCCTCACGCTCCCCCTCTTCGGCCCCGTCGCGGCGGGATTTGCGGCTCCGGCGGAGGAACAGGCGGCGGAGATGGTCGCGTTGGAGGAGTACCTCGTCCGCGACCGGACCAATACGTTCCTCCTGCGCGTGAAGGGCGACAGCATGATCGACGCGGGCATTCACGAGGGGGATCTGGTCATCGTGGAGCGGGGAGCGGAGCCGCGCGTGGGCGACATCGTGGTGGGGATTCTGGACGGAGAGTTCACCCTCAAGCGCCTGCGCCGCGACAAGGGCAAGTTCTATCTGCAGGCGGAGAATGACCGCTACCCCGATCTCTATGCGCTGGAAGAGCTGCAGGTGGCGGGAGTGGTGCGGGGAGTGATCCGGCGATACTGATCCCGATGATTGCGCACCTTGATGTCGATGCGTTTTTCGCATCGGTGCTCCAGCGCACCCACCCGGCACTGAAGGGCAAACCCCTCCTCGCTCTGGGCATGGGCGGAGGCTGCGTGATCGCGGCCAGCTACGAGGCGAAGGCCCAGGGGGTCAAGACCGGCATGCCGCTCGCGGAAGCCAGGAAGCTCTGCCCGCACGCCATCGTCCGGCCGTCGGACTTCGCCGAGACCCTGCGCGCCAGCCGGCAGATCGAGGAGATCATCGGACGACACTGCCCCGTCATCCAGCAGTACTCCATCGACGAATGGTTTCTCGATCTCACAACGATCGTGGGGGGCATTCCAGCGGATCTGACGCAATGGGCCCGCGCCCTGCAAACGCGGATCAGGCAATCGACCGACATGAGCGTGTCCCTCGGCATCGCCGAGAGCAAGATTCTCGCGAAGATGGCGAGTGATTACCGGAAACCGGGAGGCGTAACAGTGATTTTTTCCTCCACCCCCCCACCCTTCGACCACGCTCAGGGCAGGCGGGAGGAGGGGGAGATCCCTCTCGCAAACTTTCTGCGTCATCGCAAAGCCACGGACATCCCCGGCATCGGCGCGGCCCGGCAAGTACATGCAGAGGCCCATCACTGGGAGACGGCGTGGGACATCGCGCAGGCGGATCCGGAAACCATCCGGCGGCTCTTCGGACGTCCGGGGTTGGAACTGCAGCGGGAGCTCCTGGGCGCATGCATCGACACGGTCCGCAATGACACCGCGCCGCCCCGGTCCATCTCCCGCTGCCGGAGCTTTCCGCCGAGCGTCGACCCCTCCTTCCTGCAGGCCTTCCTGCTGCAGCACCTGGCCTACTGCACGCTTACGATGCGCCGCCACGCGCTGCAGTGCCGCAGCCTGGGCGTCTGGATCCGCGACGGGCAGTACCGCCACCATGCGCTGCGGCTGCGCCTGCCGCGCGCCCTCCGCACGGAGGAGATGCTCCTGCCCTACGCCCTCAGCCTGCTGCAGCGCCTCACGAAGCGCCATCCCCGCGCAACGCAGGTGGGACTGGCGCTCACGGACCTGACCCCGGAAGGCCCCGCGCAACTCTCGCTCTTCACCCCGCCGCAGAAAGTCCTGGCAGACGAGCGCCTGCAATCCTCCCTGGACATGCTCCGCGCACGCTTCGGCCGCGAGTGCATCCTCCGCGGCAGCCAGCTGCCCGCGCATCGAAAACGGGAACGACCGTGGGAGATGTCTATTATTGAGGACTAGGGACGAAGGACTAGGGACGAAGGGCGAATGGAAAATGCAAAATGCGAAATGAGGAAAAGAAGAGGGCAGATGCGAAGCCAAGGGGATTCTGATACACTGACACATGATGTCCGGAGCCACTCCCGCCCCATCGGCCTTCCACCGAACATCGCTCTCGGGCATGCGTCCGATTGTGCGCAGAGTCGTGCGACGCTACGGCGCAACGAACGTACGCGTCTTCGGCTCATTCGCACGGGGAGAACAGGAACAGGAGAGCGATCTCGATCTGTTGGTTTCCCTTCCGCCGGAAGCCAGCCTTCTGGTGCTCGCAGGCATGAAAGTGGATTTGGAAGAGCAATTGGCGCGTAAAGTCGATGTTCTGACCGATGACAGCCTCAGCCCCTACCTGCGCGACCGCATCCTCCGCGAAGCCGTGCCGCTATGACCAAAGACGCCCGCATCTATCTGCTGCACATCCGGGATGCCCTCGAGAGCATCCAACAGTATGCGGCGCAGGGGGAACAGCATTTTCTGGAAGATGAACGCACGCAGGATGCCATCCTCTACAAGCTGGCCATTATCGGAGAAGTGGTGAAGCGGTTACCCGCACCGTTGCGTGAAACATACCCGGAAGTACCGTGGAAGGCCATTGCAGGATTGCGGGATATTGTCATCCATGAGTACGATCTCACCGCGATCCCGCGGATTTGGAATGTGGTGGCACAAGACGTGCCCCTCTTGCAAAAAGGCATTGACAGAATGCTGAAGGATGCGGAGACATAAAGCTATTCGAGACTTCTCAACCTCTCCTCCACCTTCCCCAGCTTCTCCTGTGCCTCGGTCAATTTGGCCCGTTGCTCTTCCACCAGCGCCGGGGGCGCCTTGGCCAGGAACTGCTCGTTCCCCAATTTCGCCTCGATCCCTCCGATGAAACGCTGCAGCTGCTCCCGCTCCTTCTCCAGCCGCAGCCGCTCCTTCTCCGTATCGATCAATCCCTCCAACGAGACGTGCACCTCGATGCCCGGTAGGAAGACACTAGCGCAATTTGCCGGCTCAAACGCCTCTGCCGTAATCGTCAGCTGCTCCACCCGCGCCAACCGCCCGATGTGCTCGCGCTGGCTCTCCAGGAGCGCTCCGTGCTCCGCAGTGCGCAACGTCACCGTCAGCCCCTTCCCCGGCTCCACCCCCTGGTCCGCACGGATCTTGCGAATGGCGGTGATCACGTCGATGACGATCTGCAATTGATCGAATGCCGCCTGATCTTTGCGCTCCGGTTTCACCTGCGGCCACTCCTTCCGAATGAGCAGTCCGGCATCCGCAGGCTGCACCTGCGCCCACAGTTCCTCCGTGACGAACGGACAGTACGGATGCAGGAGGATCAGCAACCGGCGCAGCACATGCACCAACACGGCAACGTTAGCCGTCCCCTTGGACAACTCCAGGTACCAGTCGCAGAAGAGATCCCATGTGAAGCTGTAGAGCCGCTCGCCCGTCTCGCTCAACCGATATTCTTCCAATCCTTTCGTCACATCTTCGATCAGCACTTCCGAGGCATGCAGGATTGCGCGGTCCGCAAGGGACAACTCTGTCGAAGCAGGCAATGTCGTAATCGTCCGGGGATCGATCTTCGCCTCCTCACATTGCATCAGCACGAACCGCGACGCATTCCAGAGCTTGTTGATGAAGTTGCGGTACCCGGCGATCTTCTCCTCGTACAGGCGCGCATCGTTCCCCGGGCTCTGTCCCACAATCATACTGAGGCGCAGCGCATCGGCTCCGTACCGCGCGATCATATCCAACGGATCGATCATCGTCTCCGGATGCGATTTGCTCATTTTGCGGCCGTCCCGCGCGCGAATAAGGCCGTGGAGGTAGACGGTCTTGAACGGCACCTGCCCCGTCGCGTAGGTCGTCATCAGGATCATCCGCGCCACCCAGAAGAAGAGGATGTCGTACCCCGTCTCCATCACGGAGGTCGGGTGGAACTTCCGGAAGTCCGGACTCCGCGCCAGCATCGTCTGCAGATCCAGCGCCGGATCGTTCGCCACGTCCGGATCCACGAGCGTACTCCACGTCCACAGCGCCGAGCTGAACCACGTATCCAACGTGTCCTCATCCTGCGTCACCGGCCCTCCGCAGTCGGGGCACCGCTCCAGCGACTGCACCGACACAATCGTTTGGGTCATTGGTGCTTGGTGCTTGGTGCTTGGTGCTTGGTCATTGGTCATTTTCCCCCCCTTTCCTTCAGCAGCAGGGCACCCAAGGCAATAATACACAGGCACCCGATGTCCCCACCAGATCTGCCGGCTGATGCACCAGTCTCGCAGATTATCGATCCAGTGAAAGTACGTCCGGTTGAACC
>CAYZGJ010000037.1:0-11721 GCA_964478005.1 uncultured Candidatus Peribacteria bacterium | reverse complement strand
GCCCCTTCCAGGGGCTTTCCCCAAAGCTACCGGCTCTGCCGGTAGTTGCTGACTGCAGGAAAAGGAATGGTATGCGGAGTATTTTGGACTTGCATTGAGTTGCACAAGGTGTACGATTGGCCACCATGGAACACTACCTTGCATCCGTACGCAGAGAACTGACCCTGCGCAGATACAGTCCACGCACTGCTGAGAGTTACATACCTGCCTTGGAACGATACTTCCGGCACAAGGGGCGCGATCTTGCACATCTGGATACGGAACACCTGCGATCGTACATCCTGGCGATGGCAGAGCGGGGAGCTGCATCGCAAACCGTACACGTACACCTCAATTCCATTCTGTTTTTCTACCGCGAGATTTGCGGCATCAGGCAATCGGTTGATATCCGTTATCCCAAACGACAGGGGCGGTTGCCCGTCGTGCTCTCGCATGCGGAGATCGAGCGCATGATGGCAGCCACCCCGAATGAGAAGCACAAGCTGATCATTGCATTGGCGTACGGTGCGGGGCTCCGCGTCAGCGAGGTGAAAAATCTTGCCATACGTGATCTGGATTTCGATCGCGGGTGCATTCACGTGAAGCATGGCAAAGGTGCCAAGGATCGCATCACAGTGCTGCCGGATCGTCTCAGGGATGCACTCCGACGTCTCTCGGCAACGAACGGTCCAATGCAGCCGGTTTTTGCGAGTATGCGCGGGGGGAAGCTGACTGCCGAAACGCTGCAGAAGGTTGTACAGCATGCATTGAATAAAGCGAATATTACGAAACCTGCTACGTTTCATTCCCTCCGTCACAGCTTCGCCACGCACCTGCTGGAGAATGGCACGGATATCCGGTACGTGCAGGCCCTGCTCGGGCATGCCAACATCCGGACGACGCAACGCTATACGCATGTGACCAATCCGGCGCTGCGGAACATCAAGAGTCCTCTATGATGTGCGCATGAAGATTGTCCTTGCAACAGGCATCTACCCCCCCGACATCGGCGGGCCGGCGACGTACGTGCAAGAGCTCGCTCTGCAGTTGACGGAGAGGGGGGAGGAGGTGAGGGTGATAACGTATGGGGAAATGCAAAATGAGAAATGCAAAATGCAAAATGACGGTGGACGAATTCCCAATTTCCAATTTCCAATTTCCAATGATTCTTCGAAGGTGCTGTACGTTTCCAAGCGGGGCGGGCCGCTGTTTCGTTGGCTGCGGTATGCGCGGATGCTGCGGAAGATCGGGAGGGATGCCGATGTTGTCATCGCGTTTTCGTCGGTGAGCGCGGGGGTGCCGGTGTGGATGAACCGATTGAAGAAGCCGAAGAAGATCCTGCGATTGGGAGGGGATTTTTTGTGGGAGAGATACACTGATAAGGGTGGCAACAAGGGATTGAGAGAGTTCTATGCGCTGCCGCACAAATGGATAATGGATAATGGACAATGGATAATGCAACGACTGCTGCTATCTTTTGATCACATCATCTTTTCCACGCGCTGGCAGGAGGAATTGTATGAATCGTGCTATGCGACGCTGCCCGCGCACTCCGTCATCGAGAATGCGCTGCCGGAGGGGGTGCCTGTAGTGCATCAGGCGCACGATCCGTTCCGTCTTCTCTTTTTCGGGCGCTTCGTGGCGTTTAAAAATTTGGTCTCTCTCCTGGATGCACTGGCGTCGCTGCCGGATGCCACGCTCACGCTGGCGGGCAGCGGGCCGATGGAAGCAGCGTTGCGGGCGCGGGTGCAGGCGTTGGCATTGCAGGATCGGGTGACGTTCCTTCCGCCGCAGGCGGGCGCGGACAAGCGGCGCATGGTGGCGGAGCACGATCTTTTTGTCCTTCCCTCGATCACGGACATCAGCCCGAATGCGGCGCTGGAGGCGCGGGCGGCGGGGATGCCCGTCCTGCTGACGGCGGAAACCGGACTCAGTGCGGATCTGACGCGGGGGATGCTGGTGCGGCCCTTGCGCACGGCAGGGGAGATTGCGGCGGCGGTGCGGGATGCGCGGGATCACTACGCGGATTGGGCGGCGGCAGCGGCGCGGCCGGCTCTGCAACGGGGCTGGAAGATAGTCGCACAGGACTGGCGGGACCTGCTATCCTCCCTTGCGTGAATCTTCTCCTCGTTACCGACGATCCGTCGCTCCTGCAGGGGCGCAAGGGGCGCCTGTGGCAGACGTTGCAGGCTTTCTCACCGGAGTGGGACCGCATCGACGTGCTCTGCCCGCACTCCACCCATGCGCGGACCATGCAGACGTACTTCGGCAACGTGCACGTGCATCCCAACCCTCGTGACACGCGGTCGCAGTCGCGGTGGATCCGCCAGCAGGGCGCCAAGTTGCACGGCCTCTTCCATCATGCGGTGCTCACGGTGCATGCCGCTCCGCCTTTCCACGACGCCCGGGCGGCGTTGCGGCTGGCGCGGGACACGGGCATGCCGTGCGTGCTGGACGTCCGGCGGCTGCCCGGCGTGCCGCATGCGGTCACCTGGCGCGCCGCGTTCGACCGCCTCCGCAGCCGCATCTGCCTGCCGCGCCTGGCGCGCAGGGCGGCGGCGACGCGGGTGGCGAGCAAATCCGCGGCCGAAATCCTGCTGCGGTGGGGCGCGCCGAAGACGCGCCTCCACGTGATCCCGTCGGTGCTCCTGGATCCCGATGCCTTCAACCGCCTCCCGGATCCTCCCCCCGTCCAGTACGACGCGGTCTGCTGCGGGCCGATGGTGCCGGAGCGGCGGCTGGACACCGTGCTGCGCGCGGCGGCCTCGCTCAAGCGGGCCCGGTTGCTGCTCCTGGGTGACGGGCCCGACCGTCCGCGTCTCGAGCGTCTGGCCGCGCAACTCTCCATCACGCACCGGGTGGAGTTCCGGACGCAGCCGGCGGCGCAGGCGGAGCTCCTCCAGGCGATCCGTTCGGCGCGCGTCTACGTGATGCTCGCGGCGGAGGGCGGCGATCAGCAGACATCGATCGATGCCCTGGCGGCGGGCATGCCGGTGATCGTGACGCCCGTCGGCATCCTCTCCGACGTGATCGAGGACGGCGTGAACGGCTTGTTCACGACCGGAGAACCGAACGCGCTGGCGGACACGCTGCAGCGGCTGCTGGACGATCCGGAGTTGCGGGAGCGGCTGGGGCAGGAGGCACGCGGCGTGCTGGACCGCTTCGAGCGCGACCGCCTGACGACCATGGTCGCCCACTTCCTCCGCTCGTGCGCATGAACCTCCTGATGATCGGCGGCGATCGGGCGATCCTTCGTGAAAAAAAAGGGGCGTTCTGGTACACGCTCCAGTCTCTCTCTTCCCGTTTTGACCGCATCGACGTGCTCTGTCCGCATGTTGCGGGTGTGCGGAAGGCGGAGGTGGCCGTGTTGCCGAACGTGTTCTTCCATCCCTCTCCTCGCGGCCTGTGGTATCAGCCATGGTGGATTCTGCGCGCAGGAAAGCGCATTGTGGCAGAGCATCACCCCGCTGTCTGCACGGTCCATGCCTATCCTCCGTTTCACCATGTGTGGGGAGCCTTGCTCCTGCGGCGCACGACGGGCCTGCCCATTCTCCTGGAAGTGCACGGACTGGTTGGCTATCCGCGGGCGGCGTCCCTCATCGACGTGATCGGGCGCATGCTGACACGCGTGTTTCTTCCGATGATTGCGCGGCGTGCGACGGGTGTGCGCGTTATCAATACCGCCCTGCAAGACCAGCTGACGCATTGGAAGGTGCCCCCGGAAAAGATCGCCGTCGTGCCGTCATTCTACTGCGACCGCACCGTCTGGCATCCGGATGCGGCTGTTCATCAGCGCTATGATTTCGTTTTCTGTGCGCGGCTGGATCGCAACAAGGGACTGCGCACCGTCTTGCGGGCCCTGGCGACGGTGCCGGGTGCGACGCTGCTCGTGCTCGGGGACGGCGCGGATCGGGCGCACTGCGAGCGGCTGACGCAGCGCCTGGACATCGAAGACCGCGTGACGTTTGGAGGATGGATCGCGGAGCAGGCGGCGGTGGCTGATTTCTACCGACAGGGACGTGTGTTTGTGCAAAATGCGCGCAGCGAGGGCGGACCCCGCACCGCACTGGAGGCGATGGCATGCGGCCTTCCCGTAATCAGCACACAGGTCGGCGTGATGCCTGATGTCCTCCGCGACGGGGAGAACGGCCTCTTCACCACGGGCGAACCAGCGGATCTGGCGGAGAAGATGCGGCGGATGCTGGCGGATGACGATCGTCTGCGGCGGATGGGAGAGGTGGCGGCGGGGTCGCTCGACGGGTTTGATCGAGAGGAGTTGATGGAGCGGTACGTTGCACTGGTGCGGGCGACAGCGCGCACCTGACCGGGGTACTCATTACCGACGGGTACACCTGCATGCAAATGCCAGATCGTATCCGAACAGATTGGGAGAAAGATTTGCCAGCCAAGACCACCCCGGCGTGATGCCCCGGATGGCGACGGTGTCGAAGTGTTCTTCCAGGAGTGTGCGGAATTCGGCGAGAGAGAATTGATTGATGTGCGTCGGATCTTGCAGCGGCGTTCCCTTTTTCCGTCCGCGCAGGTACCGCAGGCGGCAGGGAAGGGAGAAGGCATTGGGGACGCTGCCCAGAAACACGCCGTCCGACCGGAGGAGCATCGACAGTCGTTTCACGATCGTAGATGGCATGTACAAATGCTCCAGGACTTCCGCGATGAGGATGGCGTCAAAGGATCCGATTCCGGCGAGGATTGCCGGATCATAGATGTCCCCCGTGCGCACGTTGATGCCGCGCTTCCTGGCTCTCTCCGCTGCGACGGGATCCACCTCGATCCCGGTGACCTGCGCCGGATCGGCGACTTGAATCGTCAGTGCGCCATCCCGGCAGCCGACGTCCAGGATGCGCTCTGCCCCAGCGAGATGCGTACGGAAGAATGCCGTTCGTTCCGCAGCGAGGTGCACGAAATCCTGTCCCCTGCGCGCGCGATGGTGCTCGGTGTAGATGTCGCCCAAGAATGAAGTACCAATACTTCTATGATGCCATCTTCGTCGTCAGAAGCGAAATGAGACGCGACAATCCATGATCCCGCTCCACGATAGTCCGGCATTCCCGCGCCATCTCTTCACGTTTTGTAGAGGGAAGGGCCAGAATGGCGCGCACCACCTGAGGAAAAGTTTCCGGAACGCATCGGCACACAGGCGGCAGCACCTGCCTGGCGACTTCGCCACAGGAAATCGGGATGCAGCCGCAGGCCATCGCTTCGAGGACGGATTTATCGAGCGTCGTCTCGCTGGCGTGGAGAAAGAACGCTGCGCGAGAGAGAAGATCGGGCAATGCGTTTTGCCGGCGCTCCTCGAAGCTGATGCGCTCTCGGACGCCGAGCGCATCGATCTGTTGCATCAGGCGTTGTTTGTACGATTGCTCATGGGGCAGTTGCGCCCGGCCGACGAGGATCAGGCGATAGGAAGGAGGGAGAGAGGCAACTGTGTCGATGCAGAGATCCAGGTGTTTCGCCGGTGTGATGCGTCCCACGGTTACGAGTAAGTATGGATCGCGCGGGACCCCCTGCGGGGAAAAATGTGCGCAGTCAATCCCCTGACCCGTCACGATTTTCTTTGCAGACGCAATCGGGAGTCCGTCCGGCGTGGAGGTGAAGATGCCGGTGGTGAGCTTTTCCGCCATGCGCAGTTTCCATCCGCCCCCTTTCGCCGCGTACCACAGCCAGCGCCGTTTGCCGAAGAACATCCACACCGGGGCACCCAGCATCATCCAGAGCGTGATCATGTGGACGAATACCGCATCGTACCTTCGTCGCAGATTGATGATGAGCAGAAGAAATCGGAAGATCTGGAAGAGTCGGCTGGCCCCCTGCTCTTTTCCCAGTGAGTGCACGGTGACGTTGTCCGGCAGATCCACAATTCCGACGCGCTGCGCGATCACGGTGACCGATGATTGCTGCACGGCGAATTCCTCCACCCAGCGGTGAAAGAACCCCAAGATGAGGTCGTCACGGTCGAGTGCCTGGGTGACGAGGAGCAGGTGCATGAGGAGAGTGTAGAGGAAGGAGATGTGCCCATGATAGGATGCGTACAATGAAGATCCTCTACTGCACCGATTCCACCATCCCGTCGGATTTGGCGAATGCGCATCAAGTGGCCCAGATGTGTGATGCCTTCGTCCGGCTCGGGCATACAGTGACGATCGTCGCGCCCGCTCGTTTTGATGTGCAACCTGTTTCACTCCGGGAAAAGTATGCAATCTCTCCTGCGGTGCAATTAGTGTATTTACCTTATCTGTTCGATGCACCGGTGGTACGCCGATGGCGTCTCTTGCGTCTGATTGCCAATGTCCTCTATCGTTACCGCCTGCGCCGCTGGTTGCGAGAGCAGTCCTTCGATCTTCTTTACACGCGGGTGCTCTTCTTCCTTTATTCACTTCTGCGCACCCGACGCCCTGTGGTGCTGGAGCTGCATGCACTCCCCCTCGTTTTCAAGAAATGGTTTGTCCGCAGTTGCAATGCTTGTGTTCGAGTAGTGTGCCTCACTTCGGGGATGCACGAAGTGCTCCGCGAGTGGGGGATCTCCCCGCAGCGTCTTCTCGTCGAGGGGGATGCAGTCAATTTGGAACGATTTGCTCATCTTCCTGCACAGCAAGCAGCGCGCATGCTGTTTGGCCTGCCGCAGGATGCACGGGTGATCGGATACGTCGGACGTCTCCGTACGCAGGGGATGGAAAAAGGGGTGCGAGAACTGGTGCATGCCCTCAGTATGCTGAAACAGCAGGGGGTAGCCTGTTGCGGGTTTATTGTCGGCGGTCCGGCAGAGTGGAGCGCGCACTATCGGGCGCTCGCAGATACTCTCGGTCTCTCCACGACGGACATTTGCTTTCACGATCAGATCCCATTTTCCAATGTGCCGGCGGCCCTAGCGGCCTGCGATGTTTGCGTTTACCCAGCGCCCCTCTCCGTCCATGCATACTTTCGCCGGGACACCTCGCCGCTAAAGCTGTTCGAGTACATGGCAGCGCGCAAGCCGATTGTGGCAGCGGCTCTCCCGCCACTCCGCGACATTGTGGATGAATCGATGGTTGCATTTTGTGCGCCTGGCGACCCCGAGGATCTCGCTCGCACCATTGAGATGCTCCTTCGCGAGCCAGAGCGTGCTGCCTGTCTGGCCGATGCTGCTTGGCAGCGGGTGCAGGAGCATACATGGGAACAGCGAGCGGAGCGCATTTTGCAGGCGGTCACTTCCCTCTGATCCGCATGCGATGTGCAGGATGTATCCCAAGCTCTATACTCCGTGCGTGTTCTCCGTCTCCTCCACGGACCGCCGCTTCCGCCTCGCGCGTCTCTGGTCCAACCGGCAACTCCGCTTCATTGCCCCCTACTGTCGGGGTGCAGTAGTCAATGTGTCTGCGGGCGATGACATCGATAAGGAAGGGGCGACCTATGCATCGTATTTTCTGCATGCGGAGAGCTACACTCTCACGAATTATGCTCCCGGTGCGTTCCGGGGGTTTCAGGGGCGCTCAGACGAGGTGTTGCTGGACCTGACGCAGGAGGTGCCAGAAAAGCTGCGCGGCACCTTTGATGTGGTCTTCAATCATACGACCCTGGAGCACATCTTCCCTATCCGCGAGGCGTTTGCGCATCTTTGCAGCCTGTCGCGGGATCTGGTGATCGTGGTCGTGCCGTTCTGTCAGGAGCAGCATGAGAATGACGGCTACCGTGACTACTGGCGGTTCACGCCTACGTGCCTGCGGACCCTGTTTGCTGCAGAGGGATTTTCCGTAGTCTACGAGGCCGCGAACAATCAGCGCAATGCGGCCGTGTACCTTTTCGTTGTCGCTTCCCGTCAGCCGGAACGCTGGAAGAATGTCCTGCCCTCCTGGAAACCGGTCACACATGCGGCCGGTTGGGTGGGTGCTCCTGCCATCGTCATTCCGTATCCTCGTATGCTGCAGGCGGCTGTCCGTCGCGTGCGCTCGTGGGTGCGTCGGAGTTGAGTGACACTTCTTCTTCTCGGGGGCGGGCAGGGATGCCGAGCGCAACGGTGTGTGCAGGAATATCTTTTGTGACCACTGCTCCTGCGCCGATGATCGCTCCATCTCCGATGGACACGCCGGGCAAGACGATGGCACCGGATCCGATCCAGCAGCCGCTGCCTATAGCGATCGCACGAGCAAAATGCTGTCGCTTTCCTTCCCTATCCGCTTCCTTCACGAGGCCGCCTGCCGTGAGAATGACACCTGGAGAAATGTGGGTGTCGTCACCGATGGCGATTGGCGCGCGTGCATTGAGAACACAGCCGGCATTGAGGGTGCAGCGACTCCCGAATGAGAGGTTGCCGGGGCTCAGGCATTGGATGGGTCCATATACCCGCAGTCCTTCACTGCAGCTGGCAAAGAGGTGCCGGTAGTACCATGAGCGCAGCCGGACCAGGAGATTTCTGTGGCGCTGATGACAGTGGCGAAGGAAGAAGCCGAACATGGTTACTCTGCGGGAAATACGGGTAAGGGTGTGCGCAGGAAGAAGTACCACGTGCAGCACGCATAGCTGAGACGCAGAATACCTCGTGCCCCCACCGCGCCCAAGAGGCCGTAGGCGGGGATGAGCGTGACGGTGGCCAGGACGAACACGGCGGAGGAGAGCCACTGGCTGCGCCGAAGCGCCGGAAGCATGCCCTGTGCCTCCATGTATTGCCCGATGAGCGTGCTGGGGATCGCCAGGAGCGTCACGGAGAAGAGCTGCGAGAGCAGCACTGCTTCCGGGTAGTTGGGAAAAAGAAGTGCGAAGAGGGTGGGGGCCAGGAGGATGTAGACGAGGATGGCGATGAGGAAGAGGAGCATCATGCGGCCTACGGCGCGCAGCAGCCGCCGCCGCCGCTGGGGCGTATCCTCTCCCCGGGCCTGCACGGCGAAACTCACTAGCAGGAGCGCCTTCATCCATCCTTTCACCTGGTCGGGGATCAGGAGGGCGATGGTGAAAATCGCCAGCTGGTTGAGTCCCAGCATGCTCGAGATCAGCAGTTTATCCACGTACATCGATAGCGTGGAAGGCAGCGAGATAAGGGTGAGTTCCGCGCCGTAGCGCACGATGGGTCCGACGGAGGCGGGCGGATCGGTGCGGTCGAGGAGAGGGCGGCTGAACCAGGCGTAGGCGAGGAGGGGGAAGGCGATCATAGTGACATACAGCAGCAGTGCGGATGGCCGCACGGCGAGGATGACAAGGGTCGCCACGACTGCCGCGCCGTTCCAGGTGAGAGTGGCCCGCAGCGCCGTATCGAATCGACTCTTTCCCACCGTGAGAGCGTGGAAGACATCATTCGCGACGCGCGCAGCGGGGAAGAGGGCGGCTGCCACCACGAAGAGCGGCCACAAGTGTGCCTGCTGCGGGGGCAGGAAGAATAGGACGCCAAGCAGGAGGAGGGATCCGATGAGTGCGATCAGGAATTGCCTGCCTGCCACCGGCAGCACCATGCCGCGCTCTCCGCGCGCCACTGCACGACCCAACGCGTTGCCGATCCCCGGTACTCCGAAGACCGTCACGGCGCCTGCGACGCTCAGCAGGAACTGATACTGCCCGTACATCTCGCGGGGGAAGAGGCGGGCCACCAGGTAGCCGGTCACCAGTCCCCGGAACAGGCCGATGACATGGCTCAGCGAGACGAGCGTCATGTTGCGCGCCAGAAACCGGACATTGGTCCCCAGCAGCCGCGCGAGCATGCGCCAGAGCGATTCGTATGCGCGGGCAATCCAGCGCGGAACGCGTATCTGCCGTCGGCTGTTCTGCATCCGGTGCAGGGGGCGCATGGCGGAAGTATAGCGGTTCGGGCTATGCTGCAGGGGCGATTTCATGCCTCCCTGCACCATCCTCCTTCCGGCCTGCAATGAAGCAGCGGCGATTGCCGGCGTGTTGCGGGCGGTGCGCGCGGCCGTGCCGGAAGCCGAGATCATCGTGATCGACGACGGATCGACGGATGCGACGGGGGACATTGCGCGCAGCGAGGGGGTCCGGGTTCTCACGCACGCGCTGACGACAGGCGCGGGGCGGAGCGTGAAGGACGGCATCCAGGCGGCAGGGCATGAGTACATCGTCATGCTCGACAGCGACGGAACCTACCCCGCGGAGCGCATTCCGGACCTGCTGGCCGCGCTCGATCGCGGATTCGACCTGGTGATCGGCGCGCGGCGGGGGAGGCATTACCGCGGGAGTATTCTCAAATTCGCCGCGCGCACCGTGTTTCGCCTCATCGCGCAGTTTGCGACGGGCAAGCGGATTCCCGACATCAACTCCGGCATGCGGGCGTTCCGCAGGAGCACGATGACGACGTATTTCCCGCGATTGTGCGACGGCTTCAGCCTGCCGACCACCATGACGCTGGCGTTTCTCTTCACGGGGCGGTCGGTGGCGTACGTGCCCATCGCCTACGCCCGGCGCATCGGGACGAGCAAGGTGCGCATCGTGCGCGACAGCCTGCGGACGCTGCAGTACATCACGGAGTCGATCGCGTTCTACAATCCGACGAAGCTGTTCCTGCTGCTGGGGCTCGTGACGGTGGGCATCGGAGCGGTTGGGGGCGTTCTCCTGGACATGCGCTTATTCTTCACGGGGCTGATGCTCGCCGTGTTGGTGTTTGCGGTGGGAGTGAGGCGATACTGACCAATGACCAAATCCCACTGACCAATCCGCTTCGAAGAAACTTGGTCATTGGTGCTTGGGTTTTGGTCATTCCCAAGTCATTCCTCCTTCTTTTTGCTCTTGTGCTATTCTCCATCCATGGAAGAACTCTTCTCCGGCCACGGCTGGCGCGTGACGATGGAGGAAGCCCCGCTCCCCGACGGGAGGGTGAAAATGATTGCGCGGGTGCATCGGCCGGATTCGTCGCATATTCTTGCATTCGATGAAGCGGGAAACATCTTGATCCTCCGGGAATACCGTCCGTTCTACAGCGATTACATCTGGATGCTGCCGAGTGGCAGAGTGGACAAAGAAACTGATATGCATGAAGCGGCGCAGCGGGAACTGCGCGAGGAAACCGGCTTGCGTGCCGCGGAGATGAAACACCTGTGGACCGTGCATCATTCTGAATCCATGGCATTTGCCAATCACATTTTCCTCGCGCGCGACCTCATCGAGGATCCGCTGGATCAGGATCACGACGAATGGATCGAAGTGCATCGGTTCCCGGCGGAAGAAGCACTGGAAAAGATTCTCGGATCACCGATCGTGCATCTGCCCAGTGCGTATGCGCTGCTCAGGTATTTGCGGGAGAAAGAAGAGATTTAGGTTGTAGGGATGAGGGGACGTAAGATGTAAGATGTAAGACGTAAGACGTAAGATGTAAGATGTAAGATGTAAGACGTGAGATGTAAGACGTGAGATGTGAGAGTCAGAAAGACAGGAATATTCTGCATTGCGATGCAGAGCGCCCCCCCTCCGGCAGGTAAGCGGGCGGAACGGAGAGGGGGGTTGGGGGGTGAGGAGGGTTGAGGATGCTATAGGCTGAGATACGTTCTTCCGGATGCCGTGATCGCCCCTTCATCCAGCATCGATTTCAGATCGTAGATCAATCCTCCGTTCGCTGTCGCATCGATCAGCGTTGCCGTCGGTATTTCTCTGTATTCCCGATGCCCGACGAGGAGCAGCACGGCGTCGTAGGGGCCGTTTTTGAGCGAACCCGGCGCATGTCCCATTGCCTCGATTTCTTCCGCAGAAAGGAACGGATCGTGCGCCTCCACGCGGCAGCCGCGCGCTTCCAGGGCGCCGATCACATCGTGGACC
>CAYZGJ010000036.1:0-11780 GCA_964478005.1 uncultured Candidatus Peribacteria bacterium | reverse complement strand
GTCCATGAGCATCTTCGCCCCCCTCATGCGGCTGTCCGACCTGCTGACGTACCGGGTGCTCGGCATGCAGCCGGGCACGCATGCGGCCAAGGCGGTGTGGTTCTTCCTCTACGATGCGCCGAAGGTGCTCCTCCTGCTGATCACCGTCATCGCGACCGTGACGTGCCTCCGCACCTACCTGCCGCGCGCCCGCGTCCGGACGCTGCTGGCGGGACGCAACCGGCTGACGGGCCACATGCTGGCGGGCGTGACCGGGATCATCACGCCGTTTTGCACCTGCAGCGCCATCCCCCTCTTCCTGGGCTTTCTGGAAGCAGGCGTGCCGCTGGGCGTGACCTTCACCTTTCTGATCGCCTCTCCCATGATCAACGAGATCGCGGTGGGGCTGCTGCTGGGCGTCTTCGGCTGGCGGATCGCCCTGCTGTACGTGGGCAGCGGCCTGCTGATCGCCATCCTGGCCGGCATGCTCATCGGCGCGCTGCGGATGGAGTCGCTCGTCCGCCTCGACGACCTGCAGGAAGGAAAGGCGTTCGCGCCGGCGTCCTTCGCGTCTCAACGCGACCGGTGGGCCTTCGCGCGGCGGGTCACGGCCGGGATCCTCCGCAAAGTGTGGCTGTTCGTCCTGCTGGGCATCGCGGTCGGCGCCCTCATCCACGGATTCGCGCCCGCGGATTTCCTAGCGGGCCTCTCGCAGCGCAGCGGCCTGCTGGCAGTCCCCGTCGCCACCCTCACGGGCATCCCGCTCTACAGCAACGCCGCGGGCATCCTGCCGATGGTGGCGGCCCTGGTGGAGAAGGGGCTGCCGCTGGGCACGGCGCTCGCCTTCCTGATGTCGGTCACGGCGCTCTCGCTGCCGGAGTTCCTCATCCTGCGTCGCGTGATAGCCACGCGGCTCCTCGTCCTCTTCGCACTCACCGTCGGCAGCGGCATCCTGCTGACAGGCTATCTGTTCAACGCCGTACTGGGGTGAGTCAGCCCACCGACACATACCCCTCTCTCGGCCGCTTGCTGAGCACGATCTGCCAGAGCTGGGTCTCCCGCGCGCGGAAGGCGCCCGCGCAGGAGAGCAGGTAGTACCGCCACATGCGGCGGAAGCGCTCGCCGTACCGATCGGCAAACCGCGGCCACGCCGCCTCAAAATTGGCATTCCAGGCGAGGAGCGTCTTGTCGTAGTGCGTGCCGAAGTTGTGCCAGTCTTCCAGGATGAAGAGACCTTCCGCCGCTTGCGTGATCTGCGCGGCCGACGGCAGGTGGCTGTTGGGGAAGATGTACCGATGGAGCCAGGGGTCTCCGGTGCGTCCGCTCCGCTTGTACCCGATGGTGTGCAGGAGGAAAAGTCCTCCCTCCGGCAGCAGGCGGTGAGCCGTTTCCATAAAGGATCGGTAATTCCGATAGCCGACGTGCTCGAACATCCCGACGGACACGATGGCATCGAAGCTGCCCTGCAGATCACGGTAATCCTGCTCGAGGATGTCCACGGGCAGGCCCGCTGTCCGTTCCCGCGCGCGCAGGATCTGCTCCCGGGAGATGTTCACGCCCGTCACGCGGCATCCGGCTTCCTGCGCCATGAATTGTGCAAGTCCACCCCACCCGCACCCGATGTCGAGCAGGTGCATGCCCGGCGCCAGGTACAGTTTGCGCCGGATGAGGTCGAGTTTCCTGCGCTGCGCCTCCGCCAGATCGTCCGTCCCGTCGAAGTACCCGCACGAGTACTGCATCAGGGGATCGAGCATGGCTGCGTAGAAGTCATTGCCCAGATCGTAGTGGCGCTCCGCCACCGCCCGGGAACGGGAGCGGGTCTGCATGTTGCGCACGAAGGACCATCCCGCCCGCAGCAGCATCCGCCAATCGGGACGCAGATGCGCGTACAGATCGGCCCGCAGGAGCCGGAAAATCATCTCGTCGATCCGTCCGCACTCCCACCAGCCGTCCATGTACGCCTCGCCGAATCCCAGCGTCCCCTGCGAGAGCACCCGATCCATCAGGCGATCATCGCGCACCGCGACGTCCCACGGCCGCGCGCCGTCCAACCGGACATCCGCCGCCTCCAGCAGCGACCGGAGGGAAGCGGGCAAATGTGCCGGATACGGAGAGGCGGGAGACACCGACAACCGGGCATTCTACCCGAGAAAGGAGGAAAAGGAACGGAAAATCCCAAATCCCAAATCCCAAATCCCAATTTCCAACTTCACACTCTCAACTCTCCACTCTCCCGTCCCCCGTCATTGGACATTGGAAATTTGTCATTCGCCCTTGTCCTTCGTCCTTCGTCCCTCGTCCTTCGTGATATGCACCGTCCGCGTCGGGAACGCAAACGCGATGCCCTGCGCCGCAAACCGCTCCATGATGGCCAGATTGATGGCCTGCTGCGCGTTCATGTAGAGGTCGTACTCACTGCGGTTGATGTAGTAGACCACCTCGAATTCCAGTCCCGATTCGCCGAAACGGACGAAGTGCGCGCGGTCGAAGCGCGTGTGCTCCTCCGCTTCGATGATCGCGCGTACCGCTTCGGGGATCTCCCGCAGCTGCTCGGGCGATGTGTCGTACGTGACACCGAAGCCAAAGACGATGCGGCGCTCGCGCATCCGCTTGAAGTTCTGCACCCGCGTCGTGGTCAGCTCCTGATTGGGGATGACAATCTCCTCCCCCTGCAGGGCCTGCAGGCGCGTCGTCTTGATGCCGATTTTCTTCACCACGCCCATGTGCTGGCCGACGACGATGAAGTCCCCTTCCTTGAAAGGCTGATCCAGCGTGATGGAGTAGGAGCTGAAGAAATCCGACAGGATATTCTGGGCGGCGAGCGCAATCGCAATCCCCCCGATCCCCAGTCCCGCAACGAGCGACACGACGTTCACGCCCAGGTTGGACAGGATGAGGAGCAGCCCCAGCGACCACAGGACGACCGCGATGGTGACGCTGAAGACGACCGGCAGCTCCCCCATCCCCTCCGGGCGCGATCGGCGGATCATCCGCAGCAGCAGGAAGGCGAGAATCCGATGGGCCAACACGATCGCCAGCACCACCACGATGGTGAAGAGGCCGGCGAGAATGAGCCGCTCCACCGACAGCGTGCGGTCCAGCATCCGCAGAGCCAGGAGCAGCGAGATCAGCGCCCAGAGCCAGGCGGGGATCCAGACGAGAAACGCCGCCGCCAGCGTGCTGATCTCGCCGCCAGTCCCGCGCCGGATGCGCGCCAGCACCCGAACGACCAGCACGACGGCCAGCCGCAGGATCAGGAAGATGAGGACGAACCCCAGGAACGCACCCAGCCACTGTCCCGCGGTATTGCCCAGCATCGGGCGCGACAGCAGGGCGGAGAGGACCCGGGGGTCGGAGAGGGGCGGGAGATCGAAGGGCATCGCTGCCTTTGTAGCGCAGGATCGCACCGATGCCAAATGAGATCAGAACACAGTTTGCGGATGCGATATGCCCTTCCTGGAAGCAGCATGCCTATCGTTGAATCAGTTATTTGATCAAAAATTCTGTATACAGAATGTATGCAAAACAGATTTGTGGATATCGCAATATGCCAATGAGTTGCGCACAAAAGCAGGGTGAGTATGATGACATGATTTGCTTCTGGCAGATCATCCACAAAGAGCACAGACAAACACGTTCTTTTCTCACCATCGATCATCAGAAGAGAGGGCGGTGGTCATCGGAGCTCCTTGCTCGTTCCTCCCGGCCACACACACGCATCCTTGTGCAACCTCTGGGTATAGGACACGTGATCAACGGTTCTCCCCTGCGGGTGACTACCGCCCTCTCTGCTCTGCAATGATTCGTACGGAGAAGAGAGGTCAGCTCTCCGTGCGCATCCCCCTTTACTCCCCAGTGTTCGCCTGCGCCCTGCGCGTTGCGTCGGACCGGTCCGGGGACTTCGGCTGGTCCCGAGGAGAAACAAGAGACCGGAGCACGGCAGAGAATCGAGGGCTCCTCCCCTCAGTCTTCCTCCTGGTACGATCAGCGGCTCAATGGTCTTCGCACCATCGATAGTCGCGGAGGCAGACGAAACACCCAAACAAAAAGGCACCGAGGAGGTGTCTTTTTGTCGTTGGTGGACAGGAAATCCATTTATAGTATTGCAACACAGGTACGACATGGGGAAAAGCCCAAAGGGTAGCGGAGAAATGGGAAAAGAGCTAGAATACAAAGATTTAATACCCACACAAACACACCTGATGCCCCTGCATGCACTCATGTTCGGATGGGAGTACCCCCCGCTGCACTCGGGGGGATTGGGCGTGGCGTGCCAGGGCATGGTGCGCGGATTGCTGAAGCACGGCACGCGCGTGACGCTGGTCCTGCCGATGAACGCCTCCCATGACGAAGGCGGCGGGCTCACGATGCGCGGCCCCGCGCACGGCACGGACCCGGATGGCGCATCGATCATCACGGTGGAGAGTGCGCTGCAACCCTACGAGGGACACGCCGCGTACCTGGAGCGCATCACCGCCGCTGCGCAGGAGAGCGGCCAGCCGGTCATCGATCTCTACGGGCCGGACCTGGGGGAAGCGGTGGAACGCTTCGCCGCGATGAGCGTGGACAAGACGAAAGACGTACAGGCGGACGTCATCCACTGTCACGACTGGATGACCTACGAAGCGGGCATCCGCGCCGCGAAGCACCACCGCAAGCCCCTGGTCGCCCACATCCACGCGACGGAGCTCGACCGCACGGATTTTCAGCCCAACCAGTGGATCGCCGACCGCGAGCGCAGCGGCTTCCTGCAGGCTGACCGCATCATCGCGGTGAGCAGCTACACGAAGAACCTCCTCGTGCAGCACTACGGCATCCGCCCCGACAAGATCACGGTCGTCCACAACGGGCATGACGTCCATGCGCCCGCCACGCACAACCCCGTGGTCTCCGCAGTCACGCACCGCCGCGCGCCGCTGGTCCTCTTCGTCGGGCGCCTGACGGTGCAGAAGAACCCGCGGCAGTTCCTGGAGATGGCGCGCCTCGTCCACGATATCCGTCCCGACGTGCAATTCGTCATGGCGGGAGACGGCGGCATGCTTCCGGAACTGATGGACCACGCCTGCGCGCTGGGACTCACGGACTGCGTGTCGTTCACCGGCAAGGTGGACCGGGCGGACGTGAACAAGCTCTACAAGGCCGCCGACTGCTTCGTGATGCCGTCGATCAGCGAGCCCTTCGGCCTGGTGGCTCTGGAGGCGATCGCGCATCACACGCCGGTCGTCCTCAGCCGCCAGTCGGGCGCCGCTGAGGTGGTCGACCACGGTTTCCAGGTGGACTTTTGGGATACCGACCGCTTCGCCGACTGCGTGCTCACCATCCTGCGCGAGGAGCCGCTGGCCCTGCAGCTGAAAGCCGAAGCCCCCTCGATCCTCCACCGCCTCAACTGGCACAACCAGGCGGGGCAGATTCTGTCCGTCTACCGCGATGTCATGAAGACGTAAGCACCAATGACCAACAGCATCAGCACGCAATTGGTCATTCTCCTCTCCTCCTCTCCTCCTCTCCTCCTCTCCTCCTCTACTTCCTCTCCTCCTCTCCTCTTCTACCTCCTCTCCTCCTCTCTCATGCCCGCCGTCTGCTGCTACTTCCAGGTTCACCAGCCCTACCGCCTCCGGGATCTGCGGATCCGCCACATGGATCCCGCCCGCCCCGCGGACTACTTCGACGACGAGAAGAACCGGCAGATCTTCCGGAAGGTCGCCGAGAAGTGCTACCTGCCGGCCAATGCGCTGATGCTCCGGCTCCTGCAGCGCCATCCCGACTTCCGCATTGCCTACTCGCTCTCCGGCGTGTTTCTGGACCAGTGCAGGGAGTACGGCCCCGACGTGCTGGCATCCTTCCAGGAGCTGGCCAAGACGGGAAAGGTCGAATTCCTGGCGGAAACGTACTACCACTCGCTCTCGGCGGTCGCCTCCCTCTCGGAGTTCGCCGAGCAGGTGCGCATGCACGTGCGGACCATCGAGGAACTCTTCGGCCAGACGCCGCGCACCTTCCGCAACACCGAACTCATTTTCAATAATGAAATCGCGCAGGCCGCCCGCCTGATGGGATTCTCCGGCATCGTGGCCGAAGGGACCGACCACCTCCTGCGCGGCCGCAGTCCCAACAATCCCTTCCGCGTCCCGCAGTTCCGCATCAGCAGGCACCAGGAACGGGCCATCGCGGCCTGCCGTCCCCTGCAGGAACGCGCCAAGGACATCACGGTGCTGCTGAAGAACTACCGCCTCAGCGACGACGTCGCCTTCCGGTTCTCGGACAGGAACTGGGCGGCGCACCCGCTCTTCGCGGAAACGTACGCCGACTGGATCCAGGGAAACGACGGACACTCGGTGAACCTCTTCATGGACTACGAGACGTTCGGCGAGCACCAGTGGGCCGACACCGGCATCTTCTCCTTCCTGGAATCGCTCCCCGGCATCCTGGCCGCGCGCGGCATCCCCTTCTTCACCCCGGCGCAGGCCGTCGACACCTGGAAGAACAAGCATCGCGACCTCTACGACGTCCACTCCACCATCTCCTGGGCGGACTCCGAGCGCGATCTCTCCGCCTGGACGGGCAACCGCATCCAGCAGAGCGCCCTGCAGGCGGCCTTCGCGCTGGAACCGGCCGTCAAGGGAACCGGCGATCCGGAACTGCTGGAGATCTGGCGCAAGCTGCTGACCTCCGATCACCTCTACTACATGAGCACCAAGTACTGGAGCGACGGCGACGTGCACAAGTACTTCAGTCCGTACGAATCGCCCTACGAAGCCTACCGCCGCTTCAGCCACGCGTTATGCGACTTGAAAGAACGCGTCACGATAGGCGCCACGAGCACGCTGCAGACGAAGCGAAAGAGCGCGAAACGCACGATGACGAGCGGAAGACGCAAGATGGGGGGACGCAAGACGCAAATCGGAAGACGGAAGACGCACGATGCAAGACGCAAGAAGACCACGAACACAAAACAACGCCGCGCACTGACCGCTACCCGCTAACCGCATCATTATTATCAATTATTCATTATCCATTAGTCCTTCGTCCTTAGTCCCCAGTCCTGCGCCCCTCGTCCTTCCCCTATGCCCCGTTCCCTCGTCCTCGGCAACGGCTCGCTCCTCTGCACCTTCGACGCCAACCTGGAGCTCCGGGACCTCTACTTCCCCTTCGTGGGGATGGAGGACCACACGACCTACGGCAACGTCCACCGGATGGGATTCTTCGTGGAGGGAGTCGGCTTCTCGTGGGTGAGTGACGGCACATGGCGGATCACGCCGGGGTACAAGCGCGACACGCTGGTGGGACAGTCGACGCTGGAGAACGGCCGCCTGGGCCTGCGGATCACCCTGGACGACTGCGTCCACCCCGTCCACAACGTCCTGCTGCGGCGTCTGATCATCGCCGCCACCGACGGCAGGGAAAAGGTGGTCACGTGCTTCTTTCATCACAATATCCGCATCTACGGCGACAATCAGAAGGACACTGCCTTCTACGAACCGTACACCAACGCCGTCATCCACTTTCGCGAAAAACGCTACTTCCTGATCGCCGGCACCACCGACCGGCCGCTGGAATGCCGCATGCCCCTGAGCGTCGGCAGTGCGGAATCCGTCCTCCACAGCCGGCGCAACCTGCTGAGCTCCGGCTTGTCCTCCTACTCCATCGGCAAGGCCAACTACCGTGGATTGGAGGGCACCTGGCGCGACGCGGAGGACGGCGAGCTGGGGCGCAATCCCATCGAGCAGGGATCCGTCGACTCCACCGTGTCGATCCATTGCCGGGTGGGCCCCTCCGATCCCACCGATGTCACGCTGATGCTCTGCGTGGGCCGGTCGCTGGACGAGGTGGTGAGCCTGGAACAGATCGTCCTGGAAGAGACGCCCGAACGCCTGCTGCGCAACTGCGGCAACTACTGGAAGAGCTGGGTGCACAAGATCCCCCGCCGCTTCGACGGCCTCAGTGACCGGGCGGCGGAGCTCTACCGCACCAGCCTCTTCATGATGCGCGCCCATGCCGACAGCCACGGAGGCATCCTGGCGGCCGCCGACTCGGACATCATGGCCTTCAACCGCGACACGTACACCTACGTCTGGCCCCGCGACGGCGCCTTCATCAGCCTGGCGCTCAATGCGACGGGCTACCACGAAGTGTCCCGCCGCTTCTTCGAGTTCTGCCGGCAGATCCAGACCCCCGACGGCTACCTCTTCCACAAGTACAATCCGGACGGATCGGTGGGATCCTCGTGGCACCCGTGGTTCCGGCACAACGAACTGCAGCTGCCCATCCAGGAGGACGAGACGGCGCTGGTGCTGGTCGCGCTGCTCGACTACTTCCGCCGCACGCAGGACTTCGAGTTCGTGCAGGGCATGTACGAGAGCTTCATCAAGCAGGCCGCGCAGTTCCTGTGCGACTACCGGGAGGACGAGACCGGTCTGCCGCTGCCCAGCTACGACCCGTGGGAGGAGCACCGCGGCATCTTCACCTACACCACCGCCACGACGGTCGCAGGTCTCTATGCGGCGGCGCAGATCTCGCAGATGCTGGGGCACGTCACCCACGCGGAGCGCTACCACTCTGCCGCCGACTCCATGAAGCAGGCGATGCTCTTCCACCTCTTCGATGAGGAGACGCAGCGGTTCGTCAAAAAAATTCAGCGCCACAACGGCCGCACCGTGGAAGTCGACCGCACGCCCGACGCCAGCATCGGCATCGTCTGGAAGCTGGGCATCCTCCCGCCCACCGACCCCCGGGTCGTCTCCACCATGGAGCAGCTGAAGAACACCCTGACCGTCCGGACCCCCATCGGCGGCATGGCGCGGTTCACCAACGACTGGTACCACGCCGCCGTGACACCCTCGGCCGAAGTGCCCGGCAACCCCTGGATCATCACCACGCTGTGGGACGCGCAATGGCGCATCGCGCTGGCCAAGACGCCCGACGACCTGGCGCCCGCCCGGGAGACGATCGAGTGGGCCGCCGCCCGCGCCTCCGCCACGGGCATCCTCCCGGAGCAGGTCCACCCCGTCGACGGCTCTCCCCTCTCCGTGGCGCCCCTCACCTGGAGTCACGCGGTCTACGCCGAGACGGTGGTGCAGTATCTGGAGAAGCTCAACACGCTCCGTTGAGGGGAATGGGGAATGGGAAATGTGAAATGTGAAATGTGAAATGCTAAATGCGAAATGCGAAATGCGAAATGATCTGCTCAGCGGGTGCATCCTCCATGCAGAACCAATCTGCTCTCAAAATCATTTCACATTTCCCATTTCCCATTTTGCATTCCGTCAATACACCTCCTTCAAATAACACTCTTCACCCATTCGACTCGTCGCTGCGCTCCTCGCTCCCGCCTTCGTCCGCCGCGGCGGACTACGGACGGGCAGGCAGGGTGAATCCTGCCCGATGTTTTTCTCAATAAACGGAAGCCAGATAGCAGGATTCACAGTACACGATCTCCGGCCGCTCCGGACTGTAGCTCGTTTCAATGTCCTTCCCGCATTTCATGCATTCCCTCTTCCAGAGCTTCCGAGGATTCCTCAAAGCCATCCTCCTGCGATGTCGCTCATCGGGATGCAAACGCGGAACGGGCAATCGCATCTTCCTGTAAAATTCCAGTTCCTGCTTGATGATCTTGAAGGGGCGTTTGGTGACGTCACACTCGATCGCCCAGTTGAGGATGTCGTCGGGGATGTCATCGATGGAATCGGGTAAGTGCGCCGCCGGAATGATCTTGTCGACCTTCGGCATTTCGTCCGTCTGATCTCTCCACTTCCACCCTCGCGCCAAGACTTCCCCTTTGGAAAATGGAAAATATTCCTGCGCCACGGACAGGTTATAGGGAAACATGCTCCGCTGTACGGGAAAAAATTCACCCCATTCACCGTCGGCCCGCATCTTTTCGATGATCTTGGGAACCAGTGCTTCGTACTCTTCCTTGGTGTACTGCTTGTTGAGGATGCAGTACCGATTCCCCCGCAATGATATGCATCCAAAGAGCGATTCCGCCTGGTGACACCCTTCACAATAGAACAGCTGCCTGCTATTGATGCACCACATGCAGAACTGTGCTCCATAGCAATTATCCACGGTATAGGATTCATAGCACCATTGCGGTGATCCACTATTGAATATGTCATAGGAAGCAGTGGTGCCATCGAGCGTATCGACGTACCGGGAGTGTTCTCCGTCAAAAATCTGATAGCCGGTCACCTCTTTGCAATTGAAAAGATTGTTTCCTATGCAGTCTTCACAGTTCTGCAGGTTGAGATGCCTGCGCGGAAACTGCAGCATCCACTGATGAAACTCCTGGAATGCCCGCACTTGTCCGCTGTAGGTATCCAAACGGTACTCTGCAACTTTCTGCCGGTACTCCGCCTCAGAGAGCGATTGATTGAAAAAATGGTACTGCTTGTTGCGCAGTCCGAAACAGCAACAACAATCCGAACATCCGCGTAGATCATTGCCGAAGAAACAGCCATTGCAATGGGAGGAATCCTGCAGAAAAGCGCAATGGTACAGATGCTGGGAATCGATGCTGCCATAGACCCATGCACACTCTTTCACCACCGCATCACAATCCATCATGGATTTCGAGCGGTCCACCTGTTTGCTGTAAAAGCTGTCCTCGCACTTCCACGTCCCGATGACCAGATAGCAATTCCTGCTCAGCGTCATGTCTTGGCAATAGGCGCAGTTTTCGCTTCCCATGCCGTCATCATTCATAATGGCCGCGCGGGGCGTCTCTCGCTGCAGATCCATGTATTGGTCAAAGAATGATCGGGAACTGTCGTACTCCCGACCGTATGATACGGCATCCCACTCGTCCGACCAGAATGCTTTGATGCCATACACGGGAAACGGATGCTCCGGCGAATAAATGGAAACCACCCGCTCCCCGCTGTGCGCGCAGGTTCGCAGAGTCAGTTGCCGCTCATTACGCCATGCGAGCTTGCGTTGCAGCCGGCAATCCCAACACAACGTCGGCGGCGGAATCTGCTCCTTCTTCCCGTTGAAAACAGGGCTGACCTTGTCGTAGAAGGCCAGATCGTCGGGGGTGATCTCGAAGGAAACCGAGCATTGGCGGCAAGTCTGCTGCATACCATGCATGGTATCATGACGGTATGACTTCCGGGCAACGATCCGGCGCGCCGCTGCATCCCTACCACTGCACCACCCCGGCATTACAGGGCCGGCGCCTCGCCGATCTGCTGCCCCAGGCACGATCGATCTTCCGCACGTTGGAACGGCGGACGAAGCGGAGACCGTACGTGCGTTCAGCGTATTTCAAGCATGAAAAGATCTTCTTCGACCACTTCTGGGAACACCTGCAACAGAAACTGCCATCCGAGCGGGCGCGACGGCTGCGTCTGCTGCCTTGCGCGCTGGAACTCCTGCGCCACACCCGGAACCATCCTCTCAGCTTCGAAAAAGAAAACGACCCCGGCACGCTCCTGCATCGCTTCGCGGGACACACACCGGACAAGCACCTCTTCTACGTCCAGATCAAGCAGGATAAACGGTCAGGAGCGAGGCAGCTCCTCTCCATTTTTCCTGCGCATCGCTGAAGAATACGAACACGTACGAACACCATGGAAATACCCCACCTGGTTGCCGAGCCTGAAGCCGGCGGCGGGGATTCCGCATGTATGATACCTTTCCGCACCAAAATCGTCAATCAAAAGGAGCATATCTGCCACCCCTTCTCACTTCGAACAAGCGAGATATCCCCCAAGAAACCTCCTGCAGATAGCATGCTTCACCCTTCGACTACCGCTCCCGCCTTCGTCCGCCGCGGCGGACTACGGACGGGCAGGCAGGGTGAATCC
>CAYZGJ010000035.1:7367-11916 GCA_964478005.1 uncultured Candidatus Peribacteria bacterium | reverse complement strand
GATAGTCGATGTCCGCACCTCCTCGCTGTCTCTGACGACGGAAGGTTACAATGCCGCCGGCGACGTGCCGGGGCGCAGCATGGCGACAGCGCATAATGTCGCAGTGCTCGGGCGGTCCGGCCCGCACGGTCTCACGCGGTTGGATCTGACGGATCAGGGATTCGTGCTTCCCGCGAGTGCCCCGCCCACCCACGACGTCGGGGGTACGGTCAACGGGCTGGATCTGGATGCCCGGGCCTGCGTCGCCTTCACGGCGGTGGGCAATGCCGCGAGCGGCGTCGACTTCCAGGCGGTCAAATTGAGCGGCGGCATGACGAGCCTCGGCTTCCTCAATAAGGATGACGGGGATGGCCGGGCAGTCGTCTACGATGCCGATCGTGACCGCGTCTATCTGCTGACGGACGATGCATGGTACGTGCTGCGTCCCGGTCCCGGTACCCTCAGTTGCCCGTGAAGCACCCCTCCTCTCGTCCCGGCTATGTCTTCCTCCTCGCGGTCTTGGGCGTGGGGGTCATCGCCGCGAGCACGTCGCTCTCGCTGATGCTGCTGGGATGGGCGGCGGAGCAGAACGGGCGCGCGCTGGAGGTGGGAGCGCAGGCACTGGCCAATGCGCACGCCTGCGCGGAGCGGGCGCTGCATGCGCTGCGGGAGGATTCCGGCTACGGCGGGGGAGAGGCAGTCGTGCTGGCGCAGGGGTCCTGCACCATTCATCCGCCCTGCGGCAGCGGGAACGCCGACCGCCTTTTGCAGGTGACCGGTGGGCAGGGGGAGGCCCTCCGGCGCATCGAGATCGACATCGCAGAACTGCTGCCCGCGACCCGGGTGCGCAGCTGGAAGAATGTCATCTCGTTTTCCGCCTGTCCCTGATGCGCGTGCACACCCGTCACGCCGGCGCCACGCTCACGGAGCTGCTCCTGTACCTGGGGATCCTGGCCGTCGTCGCCGTGCTCACCATTCCGATTCTCTTCACCACGGCGGAGAACCGCCTGCTGCAGCAGACCATCGCCATCGTGGATCTCAGCGGGACGCAGGCGGTCCAGTCGATGGTCATTGCCATCCGGGAGGCCGAACGGATCCTGTACCCCGCCCCCGGCGAGACCGGCACCTACCTGGCGCTGCGGATGCAGCGCGACGAACTGCATCCCGTGCTCTTCGGGGTGGATGGCGGCCGCATCGTGAAGATCACGCATGCCACCCGCGAACTCCTCACGTCGACGCAGGTGGCGGTGGAGGACTTCACCGTGCGCAACACCTCGGTCTCGGGCGACCGGCCGAGCGTGGCCATCGACTTCCGCGTATCGCGCACCATCCGCCTGGAGCAGCCGCGCAGCTACGACCGGTCGTTCGAGGCGGCCCTGACGCTCTCGCCCGCCGATGTGCCCGCCGACAGCGCGTGCGCTCCCGCGTGCGCTCCGCCCTCCTGTACGGATGCGTCCACCGTCGCGTGGCAGGTATGCCAAGAGGTGCCCTCCGGCGCGTTCCGTTGTCTGGATGCGTCGACGTCGCTGGTCTGCGAGTGACCGCGCGGCCACAGTAGTAACGGTTCACACTTCTCCGGAGCGTCAAGCAGAAAACGCGCACACGGCCGCGTTCTTGGTATACTACGCTCCACGAAGAGCGGCCCCGCCGTTCCACCCTTTCATTCTTTTTCTCCCCCTTTCCTATGCACAAGGCCTTCCAGGCACGACGAGGGTTCACCTTGATTGAACTGCTCCTCGTGATCGGCATCATCGCCATTCTTGCTTCCATCGTGATCGTCGCGATCAACCCCACCAAGCAGCTGGGCGACGCGCGCGACTCGCAGCGCCGCTCGGATGTGAACACCATCCTCAGCGCGGTGTACCAGTACGCGATCGATAACAATGGAAATTATCCGGAAGATCTGCAGGAGAACGCTGTGGCCGGAACCCGCTATGAAATTTGCGCTTGTGACAGCACGGACTGTGCCAAGGCAGACGCATGCGGCGTGACGCCGAACGGCCGTATCAACCTCCTCCAGCTCACGGGCTCGTATCTGTTGGCCCTGCCGGGAGATCCGCGCTATGCCTCCGGTTCCATGCCCAATCGCAGCACGGAATACACCATTAGCAAGACGGCCAATGGTCGCATTGAGGTGTGTTCCCTTATGGCCGAGCAGACGCAAGGAGGAGAGCCCATCTGCGTCACCCGCTAATCGTTTATTCGTTTGAGAATTTGGCACCGCTCCGGGAGAACCGGGGCGGTGCTTTGGCATGGCGCGAAGATGCAATTTTTGGTATACTGTACAGGAAAACACCCACTCCATGCCCGCCGCCCTGCGCCCGCCCCGCCCGGTCCCCGCTCCGCGCACGTCGCTGCAGACGCGCATCGTCTCGCAGTCGGTCATTTTGACAGGCTTTGTCGTAGTGGTGCTCACGACGCTCTCCTTCTGGGTGGCGCGGTCCCTCCTGGAGCAGTCGGTGCGGGGGCAGCTCGCCGCGCTCTCCGCCGTGGCGGAGGACAACCTGGAGCGGACGCTGCGGGGGTACCGCGAGCGGGCGTCCTATGCCGCGCTGCGCTCCGACGTGCGGGAAGCGCTGCGGACGGACGCGGCCGATCGTTCGGTGGAACGGGTGTTCGCGGCGCTGCGCTCCGAAGAGTCCTCCCTCACCGCTCTGGCATTCCTCGCGCCTGCAGGACAGGTCCGCGCGCAGGCGGGAGCGGCGGCGTGGCAGTGGGACCGGACGGACCGCCCCCGGCAGCTGCCCGTGGTGACGGAGCGCGGCTGGGAGTCGCTGGACGTGCTGGTGCCGGTGCGCCACGAGGACCGCATCATCGGCGCGCTGGCGTTGCGCTTTACGATGCGCGACGCGCTCGCCCCGCTGCTGGCCGCCGTCCCGTCGCTGGGATCCACGGCCCGCCTGGTGTTCCTCTCGCCGGAAGACGAGAGTGTCAGCCTGATTCTCTCCTCCGTGGAGCCCGCCGATTCCTTCACCCTCACGCTCAGCGGCAGCGGCGACCTGCACTCCCTCGACACGCTGATGATCGCGGGCGGGACCGGCCGCCGGGAGAACGAGCGCGGGCGCGACACGCTGGTGGCCTACCGGCCGCTGCCGGCGCTCGGCTGGGGCATGCTGCTGGAGGTGGAGCGCAAGGACGCGCTCTCCGGCGTGCGCCGCCTGGCGCTGACGCACGCCTCCATCGGCACGTTGCTCCTGCTGCTGGCCGGCATCCTCGCCCTGGTGCTCGCCCGGCAGGTTACCGATCCGCTGCGCCACCTCACGGCCCGCGTCCGTCACCTGGGTCCCGGCCGCTGGCTCATGCGCCGCAGCGTGCAGACGGAGGACGAAGTGGGCGTGCTGGAGCACGTGCTGGTGGATCTCTCCTCGCGCTTGCGGCGGCTCTACGAGCATCTGGAGGAGGAGATCGCCGCGCGGACCGCCGCGCTGCGCCGCCAGTACACGCTGGACCGCGCCATCCTCACGCACATCGCCTACGGCATCGTGACGGTGGATCGAGACGGGAAGATCACGGGCATGAACCCCGCCGCCCTCGCGATGGTGGGGGGAGAAGAGCGTTCCCTGCGCAAGCGGGCCGCCACCTCCGTCTTCCCGCTCTGCACCCCGGACGGCCGGGCGATCGGGGGCAAACATCCCGTCCTGCAGAGCCTGGAGGAGGGCAAGACGGTTCGGTCCGCGCCCGGCGGACGCGACATGCTCCGGCGCAGCGACGGATCGCTGCTGCCGGTTGCCTACGTTGCGAGCCCCCTCCTGCAGGGGCAGCGCGTCTTCGGCGCGCTCTTCGTCTGCCAGGACGTGTCGGAGGAGCGGTTGCTGGAGGAGCGCAAGTCGGAGTTCGTCACGCTGGCCAGCCACCAATTGCGTACGCCGCTCTCCTCCCTGCACTGGTACGTGGAACTGCTGGGGGAGGATACGGACACGCTGACCGCCGAACAGCGCGAGTACCTGGCCGAGATGCAGCGCGCCACCGACCGGATGCTCGCACTCCTCACCACGCTCCTTCATGCGGCGCAGTACGAGGGCAAAGGCGTGCAGCCCAGCTTCCGCGATACGGATGTCTCCGCCCTGGTGCGGGAGGCGTACGCCGAGGCGCAGGATCAGGCGCGGGCGGCGCAGGTGACCTGTGCTCTGGCGCTCCCCCCGCAGCCCGTGCGTTTGCGGACCGATCCCGTGCACCTCAAAGTCATTCTGCAGAACCTGCTGAGCAATGCCGTGAAGTACGCGGCGCTGGGCAGCGAGCGGCGGGTGACCGTCACGCTGGAGGCCCTCCGGGGAGGCGCGCGGCTCTCCGTCGCTGATACCGGCATCGGCATCCCCGCGCAGGATCGCAAGCGCATCTTCCAGCGGTTCTTCCGCGCCTCCAACGTCCGCAAGCTGGACACCGACGGCAACGGCCTGGGGCTCTCCATCTGCAAGTCCATCGTCGAACGCCTCGGCGGCACGATTCGCTTCACCTCCAAGGAAAACGAGGGCACCACCTTCCTCGTGACGCTGCCGAAGAAGCCGAAGAACGGGGCGGGGAAGAGGGTGAAGGACGAAGGACTAGGGACGAAGGACGGAGGACGAAGGAC
>CAYZGJ010000035.1:0-7267 GCA_964478005.1 uncultured Candidatus Peribacteria bacterium | reverse complement strand
CGGGGAAGAGGGTGAAGGACGAAGGACTAGGGACGAAGGACGGAGGACGAAGGACGCAGGGGGAAGGGTGAAGGTCAAACGCGTGAGAGAAGGGAGACGGGAGACGGGAGACGGGAGTCGAATGTCAAATGACAAAGGACGAATATCAAATAGGGGAGGTGAGAGGGGCATCCATTAATCGATGATGCCAAAAATCCCGAAGCCGCCAGAGAGCAGGAGCATCAGAAGCGGGAGGAGGAGGGGGAGCAGGAGAACGCCTTCCGTCCAACGCCGCCGGTGGAATGCCCCGACCAAACCGGAAGTGAGACACAATCCATGCACAGCGAGTGGCAGCCAGGTCAGGGAGCCGAGTTGCGGCATTTGTCGCAGCATGCCGGCCAGCGCCGTGAACAGGTACAGATTGAGGAGAACGAGAACGGCGATGCCTGTGATGCGGAGGGGGTGCAAAGGTGAAAAAAGGAAGGAGGACACGCTACGGCGTACGGGGCATCTCTTCCCCTTCTTCTCGCAGCATTGCTTCCACGGGTTGCCGGGAGTGCCGTGCACGCAGGGGCATAGGCTTCCATTGTTCCCCACGGCGGCCACGTGTGTTGATGGAGCCGCCTCGGGGATTCGAACCCCGGACCTACTCATTACAAGTGAGTTGCTCTACCACTGAGCTAAGGCGGCGCGCGGATAGATGCGATGCAAGAAGGAACAGATGTGCAACCACTGCCTGTCCGCCGGAGATCCTGAGCTTGTCGAAGGACGAAGGCGGAAGCTAAGGCGGCGTGGTGCGCAAACTGTACAATTCCCCACCGGAAAACCCAAGGGATGGTTTGCGAAAGAATGTGGAAAATGGGATAATCTGAGAACTGCTCTTTCGATGATCGCCCGCCTTCGCTGTGCATTCACTGCGTTCCGCACCGTCTTCGACGGACAAGCCCTGCATTCCAAAAAGGGGGCCTGCCCGCCGGAGACACAAACGAGCGGAGTGAGTGCAGTGCGAAGGCGGGAGGAACGTCCGGGCTTCACCGGAACGCCATGCGGGTAACGCCCGTCGCCGTGTCACATATCCGGTAAAGACACGGTAGGACCAGTGCCACAGAGACGAGCCTCGTCCGCCTTCGGGTGGATGGGGGTGAAACGTCTGCCGAAGGCAGAATCGTGCCGTTCACGTGACTGCATGATCGGTAAACTCATGGTGAAGCAAGGAGGATTTGGGCGGTCGGATCCCGTGATGGTTCCGTCACACCGACTGCTCCTCCGCACGAGGCGGCCGGCAACGGCCGTCCCAGAGAGATGATCATCCCGCGCGGGGATCGCATCCCGCGTCGGACAGAACCCGGCGTACGGAGGGCAGCAGCGCGATCAAGGACCGGCAACGGTCCTTTTTCGAAATGGAAAATGCGAAATGCAACATACAAAATGAACTGCCGTACAGGTGAATCTTCCAGAGAGAGACGATCTGCTCCCGGAATCATTTCACATTTCTCATTTCTCATTTTTCATTTTGCATTGTACATTCCCCATTTCGCATTTCCTCTATACTCCCTCCGTCCCCATGAAACGTTCGGAAGCCCTCTTCGGCGCCCTTCGTGTGCCGCTCGATGTCCTGGCGGTCACGGCGGCGCTGACGTTGAGCTACCACTTGCGCGCGGCCAACATCGACCTGGTGCCGTCGCTGCAGCTTTTGGACCCCGCATCCACCCTGCCGCCTTTCGCCACTTTCCTGCGGTCGTTCATCCTGCCGAGTGCCCTCTCGTTCGTCCTGTTCGCGGCTGCCCTGGGGCTCTATGCCCTGCAGGCGACGCGCAGCGCCTGGAGCGAGGTCGGGCGTGTGCTGGCCGTCAGTCTGCTGTGGCTCATCGGCATCATGGCGTGGTACTTCCTGGTGGAGAAGCAGCTCTTCTACTCGCGCGTGCTGCTGGTGCAGGGAACGGCCTTCATCGCCCTGTTCGCCGCGCTCCTGCGCGCGTCGCTCACGCTGCTGCAGCGCAGGCTCCTGCGGCGGGGCATCGGGGTGCGGGGCGCGGTCTCCGTCGGACGCTTGCGCATGCCCGCCGTGGCGCGCGAGACGCTGCTGCACGATCCGCGGTACGTGTACCGGGGACACCTCCCGTCGCTGGCGGCGCTGCGGCAATCGACGCACCGGCTGGATCTGGTCATCCAGACCGATCCCAATCCCGACAGCGACGACACGCTGCAGCTCATCGATTACTGCCGCAGCCGGCACATCGGTTACGCGTTCCTCCCGCCGGTCTTCGCCGACGTGCCGCACCAGCTGGTTGTGGAGCGGCTGGGTCTGGTGCCGCTCATCCGTTTCCGTCCCACCCCCCTCGACGGATGGGGGCGCATCGGCAAGCAGCTCTTCGACCTCGTCGCCGGCGTCCTGCTGCTGGCGGTCCTCGCGTTCCCCTTGCTGCTGGTGAGCATCCTGGCGCTGCTCCTGCAGGGGTGGCCCGTCTTCTACGTGTCGCGGCGCGTCAGCGAGGGGGGGGAGCGTACGATCGCCGTGCTCAAATTCCGCACGATGGTGCGCGACGCCGACGCCCGCAAGGCGGACCTGGCCGCGCTCAATCATCGCAAGGACGGCCCGCTCTTCAAGGTGCGCAACGATCCGCGGGTCACGCCGCTGGGCCGCGTGCTGCGCCGCTGGAGCATCGACGAGTGGCCGCAGCTGTTCAACGTGCTCATCGGATCGATGTCGCTGGTGGGCCCGCGTCCCCATTTGCCGGAGGAGGTCTCCCGCTACACCAGCTACCAACGGCGCGTGTTCGCCGTGAAGCCCGGCATCACCGGCTTGTCCCAGGTGTCGGGCCGCTCGGATCTCACCTTCGACGAAGAAGTCGCGCTGGACCTGAAGTACGTCGAGGAGTGGTCGCTGCTGCTGGACCTGTGGATCCTGTGGCGGACCCTGGCGGTGATGGTGTCGCGAAAAGGAGCAGACTAACACGAATGTCAAATATCCAATTTCCAATGTCAAATGTTTTTCAAAGCAGATCCCCGCCGGCAATCATTTGACATTTGTCATTTGACATTTGTCATTTATCCTTCCTCCATGTCCCGCCTCCAGCAGATCACGGTCGGCGTGCTGGGCCTGGTGCTCACGGTCACCGCCGTCACGCGGCTATTCCCGCCCCGCTACACTTCCCCCGCCCGGGATATCCTTCCTGCCTCCGCCTGCCGCGGCGAGCCCATCGTGGTCGACTTCCCGTACCTCGGCACCGTCAATGATCCGTGGACCTGCCGGGTGCAGTGCGAGGATAACCGGCCGCGCTACATCCTCTACACCAATGGCAGGGCGACGCAGTGCCAGGATCCGCCCGGATGCTACGATACCGGCGAAGATACGGGCGTGACGTGCACGCCGCCGGCGCGGGGCGCGGAAGCGGGAGAGCCCGATCCGGCGACGCCTGCCCGGTAGGGACTACTCTGTCTCCAGGGACACGGGAGGCAGATCCCCGGCGGCGGGGCCGGCCAGCACGCGCGCCACTCCCTCGCCCCGGATCCGTGCAAGATGCGCGTACCGGTCATCCAGCACCGCGCTCAGGTGCGCCGTGGTTCGCTCCGTCTCGCCCGAACCGGGCAAGCCGCGATCGAGCAGGGGGGGGCGCAACCCTATCCGTGCGTCTACCGGCGGGATGTTCGGGTGAGCATCCGCTGCAGCAGAAGGAGCCCTCCTGTCAGGAGGAGGAAGGGCGGCGAAAAGAAAGCCCGTCCGCGGTAGGACCGCAGGACGGGCAGCAGGGCCAGGATGGCCGGCAGCAGCAGAGAGGTGAGCCAGGATCGATCGGACGGGGGTGCGCTGCGGGAAGGCATGCTCAGGTGCGGGACCGATTGAAGGCATTGAGCAAAAAGAGCAGGATGACCGCGCCGATGACCGCCGTGACCAGGGAACCGATCAGGCCGTAGCCAGCCGCTTCCCCCAGGCCGAAGAAATCGAAGAGAAGGCCGCCGATGACCGCGCCGATGACGCCGACGACGATGTTGCCGACGACGCCGAAGCCCGAGCCGCGGACGACCTCACCGGCGATCCAGCCGGCAATGCCGCCAATGAGGAGAAACCAGAGGAGTTCCATAGGAGAGAGGGGGGAAAAGAAGTGAAGGAGGGTATTCCCTGACGCACGAGTGGCTTTTCCTGACGCCAATACCGTGGGGGAAATGTGGCGGGAAATAAAAAAAATGTTCCTATGTACGTTTGGTCCGACGGGTGGAGGTACGCGGACGGCCGGGGCCGCGGCGGGCGGTGGTCGTCTTGCGGCCGGAGGCGGCTGTCCGTCCGCGACCGGAAGCGGTCTTGCGGGTCCGCGGTGCAGCGGCCCGCGTCACTTTCCTGGCGGTCTTCCTGGCGCCTGCTGCCGTCTTCTTCGCCGCCTTCCGGATGCCGCCTGCGGTGCGCCTGGTCGCTCGTTTCGTCCCTGCCGCCGCGCGCTTCGTCGTCCGCCGCGCGCCCGAGCGCCCGGTGGTCCGGGATGCGCCCCGCGCGCGTGCAGGAGCGGCCCGCCGCGTGGTGGAGCCGGTCGTCTTGCGGCGCGTCGACCGCCGTGCCGTCCCCCGGACCGGCCGGCCGGTTTCCTTCTCTCGCGTGGCGATGATCGGGGGATTGCTCACAGGCGGCGCGGATGGCTGCTGTGCTGCGGCCAGCGAGAGGGGGTGTTCCTCCGCGGGGGGAGGCGGGGGCGGAGAGGAAAACAAGTGGGAGAAGGCACCGGAACTGTCCGGAAAAGAAGAAGAGAGGGAGGGCATAGGAAAAAATGGGGGATACACCGTTGCAGACGGATAGCCGCCGTGATTCTTGCAGAGCGCGAGGAAGGGTTCACAGCGGCAGCTGCTGCTGGAGAGTGGGACTCGTTGCTCGTTTCTTGTTGCTTGTTCCTCGTGCTGTCCGTTGTGCAGACGGCTGTTGGTCTGTTGCAGACGGCTTCGCATCATCGGATACGCTGCTGAACGACGAGAGGAATGCCATCAGGTCCTTGCCGTATGCTTTCTCCCGCAACCGGCGGTCGAAGATGGCGACATCGCCTCCCGGCGTGCGGTGACGGCAGAAGGTGCGCAGCAGGCGGAAGAGACGGAACTGGGCGCGGGGCAGGAAGTAGTCGTTGAATCCGTTTTGATACCGGTCCTTGCGCCGCCCGAGGACGGGATGGCCCAGGTAGTCGAAGGGGACGCTCTCCAGGAGGAGGTGGTCGACGCAGCCGGCCGGAAGATCGAACCCCTCGTAGAGGTAGGGCGTGAGGACGAGGACGGCGGGAGCGGGTGCCGCTGTGAATTCGGCTTCCATGCGCCCCTGCCCGCCGCTTAGCCCCTGGCATAGCAGCGGAATGCCCCGTGCCTCCAGCGTTTCGGCGTGCGCGATGAAGGCCTGCTCGATCATCCGCTTGCTCCCGGCGAGGATCACCGTCTTGCCGGGGGGCGGATCGCGCAGGAGGTCGAGGAGTCCGCGCGGCTCGGGGAAGGTGACGGTCAGGGGCGCGCGCGGCAGCAGATCGGCGACGGTGTGGACGGCGCGTCCGGCGGGCACAACTTCGGGCAGCGTCTCCCGCGCGCTCGGCGGGACGAGGAGGGTCGTCGGGAAGCGGTCGAAGAGATCGCGCGCGAGAAGCGTATCCACGTGGCGGGGGGCGCCGTGGAGGGTGAGGCGTCCGTCCATGCGCCGCTCCAGCCAGACGATCTGCTCGTCGAGCGTGGTCTCCGCCAGCAGGGCGGCGGCATGTTCCAGCTGTTCCCGGGTCCGGCCGGGCAGGTCCGTCCGTTCCCGCGCCTCCGCGATCAGCCGGCGCAGCGCGGCGGTGTCGGGCTGGTCGAGATCGACGGACGTGACGAAGTGCTGGTCCTCCGCCCGGCGCGTCCTCTCGGCCCAGAGCGCCAGCAGGTCGGTGAGGCGCAGCAGTGCGTCGTCCGTCTGCGCGGCGGCGCGCAGATCGTCGACGTTCAGCAGGTGGCCGTAGGCGCGGGTGGCGGTGTCCTCCAGCATGGAGGCATCGTCGAGGACGACGTGCGCGTCGGGGGTCAGCAGCGCGCGGGCGGGATGAGCCGGTTCGCGCAGGAGCGACAGTAGCTGCCAGTGGTCCAGCAGGTAGCTCCGGGCCGGGGTGGTGAACTGCTGCGTGTAGGCAGGCGACGAGGCGGCGCAGGCGAGGCGGCCGTTCCACACGTCCTTTTCCCCGCCGTGGAGCGGGAGTTCGAAACGCGTGCGCGGCCGGTACCAGCGGACTTTCAGCAGCAGCAGCGCCTCGTCGGGGAGCAGCGACGCCTGCTGCTCCAGCTCCGTGACGGCGTCGGGATTGAGCAGCAGCTGCGGCGGGTGGAGGACGCGCGTGCCCTCCGGAACGGCGACGCGGGCCAGCGCGTGCTCCAGGTTCTTCACGGCGATCCACTCGCAGGTGGCGGGATCGGCGGCGGAGGCATTGAGGATGGTCTGCAGGTTGTCGGGATGGAGCGTCTCGTGGAGCAGCGTCACGGATCCGGCAGGCGGGGGGGCAAGCGGCTGCGCGGAGGCGGCGGGTTCCACCGCAGCGCGTTCCCGCGCAGCGAGCCAGGGGGCGGGTTCGGTGCGGGAGGAGGGAGGCAGAGCATCGAAGAGCAGCGCGTAGCCGCCGCTCGTGCGTCCCAGGATCTCCTTGGCTTCCCGGCACCGCTCCGCGGGCAGCTGCAGCAGGCGTTCCCAGATGAGGGCGAAGAGTTGCAGCGTCGCGCGGACGTCGCCCAGGGCGCGGTGGGCGGGAGCGTGATCGAGGCCCAGCACGGCGCTCATGTACGGCAGCGAATAGCTCTTGAGCTCGGGGTAGACGAGCGACGCGAGCATCGAGGTGTCCACCCAGGGGCGGTCGGTGAGGTCGATGCCCTCGCCCTTGAGCATGCCGATATCGAATCCCAGGTTCTGTCCGACCAGCAGATCGACCGCGGTCAGGCGTTCCAGAATCGCAGCGCGCTTTTCCGCAATCGGCGGCTTGCCCGCGAGCATCGCCGGGCGGATGCGCGTCAGCACTTCGACGTGCGGCGGAATGGTGTCTTCGATGGCAAAGAGTTCCTCCAGACGATCTGTCTCCTCGTCGCCCTTCATCCTGATGTCTGCGTACTCGATGATCCGGTGCGTTTTCGGGACCAGCCCGGTCGTCTCGGTGTCGAGGACGGCGAAGGAGAGGGGGGGGAGGGGCATGGGGGGAGTATAGAGGACGAGGGACAGAGGACTAAGGACAAGGGCGAATGGAGAATGGATAATGACGAATGCCAAATTTCAAATGTCAAAACGTGCTGCAAGGAGAAGCGTTGACATTTGTCCTTT
>CAYZGJ010000034.1:0-13229 GCA_964478005.1 uncultured Candidatus Peribacteria bacterium | reverse complement strand
TGCCGCCGGCGATCGTATTGCTGCTCGTGTACCCGAAGGTCGCCCGCTGCACCACATTGCCCTGAACGGCGATGACACCGGTGGTGACGTACCCGCTCACCAATGTCAGGGTACCATTCACCACGATCGAGTCACCGGAAGTAATGGTAAAGTAATAGGTTGAAGCCAAGCTGGAAAAATGCACATTATAGAATGCTTCACTGACATTCACATCTATGATACGACTGAGATTCGAGGCGAATATTATCGTCCCCATTCCCTCCTCAAAGGCGCCGCCGGTCTTGGTAAAATTGCCGTTGATGGTCACACTCTCGGTGGCGGCGAAGGTACCATCCGCCTGTGTGTAGCCGGAGCTTCCGACCGTAAACGTGATGCCGGGAGACTGGCTGATGGTGCCGGAATAGCCTGCGGCCATGTTGATGCCCGCAACCGCAACATCGACGTTGGCGAGGGCTGCGTTGGTGCAGTTGCTCACAAAGCGGGCGATGTCGGAGGCACCGGGGACGGACGCGCCGCCGCCCGCGCCGCACGCATTGGCGGAGGCAGACCAGTTGGCCGTGTCCTCCCAGTTGCCGCCGGGGCTGCCCACCCAGTAGCGATCGGCGGCGGAGGCAGTGGCGGGCAGGGCCACGATTGCCACACCGATGACGATGGCGTGGAGGAGGAAACGGCGGAGAGAGCAGAAGGTCGTCAAATATCCGCAGGAAAAGCGACTGTTTGATCCTAACAGATACGCAGGACAGGAACACTGTATAGATCGACAAAAAGGGCGGGGAAATGGCACGCGTGCGCGCTGCGTTCCCATCCGCTACCATCACACCATGCACTTCGCCGACGCCCTCACCGCCGCCATGCGAGACAAATCACCCGTCTGCGTGGGACTCGACCCCGTCGTGGGCAAATTGCCCGACGGCATCGACAAAGATCCGGCAGGCGTGCAAGCTTTTTGCGAGGGCATCATTGATGCAACCCAAGACATCGCGGCCGTGGTGAAGCCGCAGCTGGCGTACTTTGAACTCCTCGGCTGGGAAGGCATGAAAGTGTTCTGGGAAGTCTGCGCGTACGCCAAAGAGCGCAATCTTCTGGTCATCGCCGACGGCAAGCGCAACGACATAGGCTCCACCTGCGAGGCCTACGCCGACGCGTACTTATATAAGGAAGGGCCGATCGACGCCCTGACGGTCAGCCCCTATCTGGGCAGTGACGGCGTGCAGCCGTTCATCGACCGTGCGGTCAGGAATGACAAAGGACTCTTCGTGCTCGTGAAGACGAGCAATCCCAGTTCCGGCGAGCTGCAGGACCTGCCCGTGGGGGACGAAGCCGTGCACGAACATGTGGCGCAGCTCGTCGAGAGCTGGGGGATGCATCACATCGGGCCGGAGACGAACCTCTCTTGCGTGGGAGCCGTGGTCGGCGCCACGTATCCGGAAGAGATGACCTACCTGCGCACCCTGATGCCCCACGTCCCCTTCCTGATCCCCGGCTACGGGGCGCAGGGCGGCACGGCCGACGATGTGAAACGGGGATTCCTCCCGGACGGCACGGGCGCGATCGTCAATTCCTCACGCGGCATTATTTACGCATCCAAGGAAAAGGATTGGAAGGAAGCAGCAGGGAGGGCGGCACAGGAGATGGCAGAAGAATTGCATGTGGGACAGGCGAAGGGCGACTAGCAATTTACATTTGCGCTTTTCCATTATTCTTGAGCAATGAGGTGAATGAAATTCATTGTATTTCAATCAAAATACAAATTCAGCCACATTTTTTGCTATTGACAAATTATTCACCCAATATTATAAAGTATTAACTATGTCCTCACTTGAGAATTTCGATCGTAGACGTCATGCAAGTATACCGGCAATCGCTTGTTAGAAGGGAAATGCCGTTGTCCCGGGTGGACAATCAATTCCTTTGGAAAATTTTGCACCCTATGACGACGAGTTGCATCAGGAGGTAGCAGGGTGTGGAGGTAACCTTGGAAAACCACGATCATTGTATGAATGTCCTGATCTTCAGGCACTACATGCAACAGCCAGTACCTCTCCCATCCAAGGGGCATCTCCTTTCCAGATTCTTGAGATCAGATGTGCGAAAATAGTAAACGAATGCCGTGATGTAACAGCATACCAGTTGTGTGGTGAAAAACTTAGTAAACAGAATGTTCGCCCAAGTACTCTCACCGAAGATCAATTGCAGGATTCTCAATATCGCTGCCCATTCCTGCTTCTTTCTGCGCAGATTACTGAGGAAAGGAAAAAGGTACTGGCTTATCTGGTAGCAAGACCTGAACAAAAATAAGGAAGTCTGATGAAATGACGGAGCACCAACCCGTCCGTACGGCGACAGCCGGGCGGGTGACCACCCCTCTCCGAAGGAAAGTGGTCATTGGTCATTGGGATTTGGTCATTCGTCACTTGGTGACGGTCACCATCGGCCCAGCATCCAGCGCCGTCTCCCCACCCACCCAGTCAAAGTCCGCCGCTCCGTCGGACCACTGCAGCGTGCCCACCGAGCCGTAGCTGCCCCGCCCCAGCGGACGCAGCTGCACAAACCCGGCGGAGGCCGCAGGTGCGAGTGCGAGATCCGCATGCAGGGAGAGCGTGAGCGGCTCCTCCGGACGCACCGCGCGGAAGCCTTCCGGCAGGAGAGGGCAGTTCACCGTGACCGCATCGCCCTGCCGTCCCAGCCCGCACTCCGCCTGCTGCACCACAGTGGACCCGCCGATCATCACACGGGTGAGGGTGACGTCGCGGGCATCGAGAGCGAAGGTGAGGCGCTTGAGCTGCACCGCCGCCCCCGTCGCAGACAGTTGGAAACTCGCCAGGAGGCGTCGCGGCCCCTGCTGCACGGCCATCGATGTCGCGAGCACGTTCTCCATCCCCGCGATCGCCGCCCGCACGGTCTGGTGGACGGGCAGGTGGGTGTCGGTGGCACTCCAGGTCTGCGTGTTGCCGCTGGCACCCCCCTCCAGCCGGAGTCGCAACGAGCGGAACTCGATGATGTCACCGGACACGAATTCCTCCCCCGTCTTCATCCGCGCGCGCAAACCCAGGCGGGTAGCCTCTCCCCTGTGCAGGAGCACGGCGATTCCCTCCGGCTCGCCCGTCCACTCGGTATCCCGCTCCGTCTGCGTGCCGCTGCTGCGGGGGGTCAGTACCGCCAGCTCGCGATCCAGTGCATCCACCAGCACGAACGCGTCGACGGCGGCAATCTTGCGCTGCACCTCCACCGTCACCGCCCGCACCAGCGCGTCTTCATCCTGCGGCCGGAAGACGCCATCCATCAGCACGGGCGTGCGCTGCCCGGGGAAGAGGAGATGACTGACGGAAGGGGGCAGGGAGGCGACGGAAGAAGGCGAGGAAGAGGGAGAGAGCGGGAGAGAAGATGATAAGGATGCAGAGGATGCAGAGGATGCGGAAGACAGCGATGACGAGGATGCAACCGATGCGGCGGATGCGGCCTCTCCGCGTTCGAAGGCGCGGTACGCCTGCAATTGTCCTTCCGCGTGGGCACGGTAGGCCGCCGCCAGACGCGCCATCTGCCCGCGGGTGAGGAGAGCGTCCACCGGAACGGAGCCGGGCAGCGTCACTCCTTCCTCACGCGCCCAGGCGGCGTAGGGAACGTACCACTCCTCGCCCGCATCCGGCGCGAGCGCACGCTGATCCCCCCAATGCAATTCGTAGAGAATCTTCAGCGCTTCGGCGTAATTGACCGGCCGCTCGGGATGGAAGCGTCCATCCGGATAGCCCTGTACGACTCCGCGCTCCTTCGCTCCGCAGACGAAGGCGCTGAACCAAGCGTCCGCAGTCACGTCCGGAAAACAATCGCCCGGCGTGACCTGCAGGAAGGACGCGCTGCGCGTCGCGATTTTCAGAAACTCCGCGCGGTTCAATCCCCGCCCCGGCGCAAACGTTCCGTCGGGATTCCCCTCCACCGCCCCCACGTGCGTGAGCACGCTGATGCCCGCGGTCTCGGCAGGGGGAAACGGCGCATCGCGGTAGCGGTCCGTCGCGTCGGTCAACTCGAGTGCGGCTGCGGAGGCCGGCAGGAGTGCCACAATGAAAAGTGAAAAGAGGAGGTGATGGATCATAGGGTTCATTCTACGGCATCATGCAACGGAGCGGGAGAGAGTAAAAATGAAATATGTGGTGTAACAGAAACGCGCCCCACCTTCCGTAATGTGCATCGCACCAGATTGCTGCAGACCGACAGAGGACGTCGGTACCAACCATGATGTGTTACCCGCGGATGCATTGAAGCCTATACCGCTCATGGATTCCTTTCTTCATGACATCGATCCACGCAGCTGATCGAGCGGATGGACAACCGTGCTCTCCCCCCTGCATGGACCGTCGGCGGTTCTTGGTCCGAGGAGCGGCCACGATGATGGCCGGCTTCTGTGGATCAATCCATGCATCACCCCCCCCTGAGGAGGACGTCAACTTTCTTCTTGAGCAACATCTGCCGCACGTACCGGGAGCCCATGCGGAAATTCTCATAAAGTATCCACATGCGAAACGTGCTCTCATTATTCTGAAACAATGGCATAAAGCTCGTACCCGCCCCTCTCCCCCGGATGGTCTACGCATCGATGCCTGTCAGCAGCAAATATACGACTTGGTTCTTCATCTCATGAGACATGCCCATATCCCACTTGAAATATTACACACGGAAGGAATCGTCAGAGGACGAGAATACTCCCATCTTAGGGATAGGACGCAGGATGTAATGGTGGATGTCTACAATTTGCTGTGCGACACGCAGGGGTATGCTGCCACCTCGATGCACGATGTGAGACGTTTGCCATTGCATGAATTGGAACTGCTGGTGCGTACTATTGGCCATGATAATCTCAGCTCTCTCGGCCGTTACGGCGTCGCCGAGTGCCTGCATCTGCTCCATGGTCTGGATGTACGGGGAGCGGAAGAGCAGGACGTCTATCAAAGAGCGGCCCACTATCTCGATAGCGAGTGGCCGCTCTTTGAACGCTATGTTTTACAGGAACGCGAAGATGCCGCTCTTCGAGTTGCTGCTCGTACTTCTGAGCGAATTCACTGGCTTCTCTTCGGCGACCTGCACTGCTGGGTGGATAATGTGGAACAATGGAATGCACGGTGCCCCGATGCCGCATTCTCTCTTGCGACCCTGACGCCGCCCGCCATTTGTCCTGCTGCACCGACGGCACTGGCAGCGCAGTAGGCGGAAGAAAAATGGCATCCCGCTCCTACTCCCGGATGCGCGAAAGCTGCAGTGACCGCTTGGTGCCGCGACTGGTGCCGGATTTCTTGCGCCGGGGGCTGCGCAACACGCGCTCCTTCACGATCTCCTCGGCGCGACGCATCGCTTGGGTGTGCGTCAGGCCACGCTCCTCCAGCATCTGGACGAACTCCGGCTTCTTGCGCTTCTGCACCTGGACAAAGGATTGTGACGGCTTATCCTTGCGCTTCTTGTGCAACGCGGCAAATCGATTCATGTCCTCCCTGACGATCCCGCATTCCAAAGCTTACGAAAAGAGCAAGGGAATGCGAAAAAACCCAATACTATTGGCGAACGCCGTGCACGCTGCGCGCGTGTGTACGTGGTGCTCCCGGAAGGAATCGAACCTTCATTTACCCCTTAGGAGAGGGTCGTTCTATCCATTGAACTACAGGAGCCGGAACCATCCGCCCGCCAAGCCTACAACCTACAACCCCTCCCCTACAACCTCAGCCGAACACCACCACCTCCCGCCCTTCCTGCGGCAGGCTGCCCTTCAGCTTGTACTCGGAAACCTGCTCCTGGCCCACGGCTCCGCAGGCTTTCAGGACATCCTGATGGAGCAGTCCGTCGGATGCGGGCGTCAGGATGAGAATGCGCGGGTCGATCTCGTCGAGCATCTTCTGGCAGCGCTTGGGGTCTTCCGCCGGGAGGATGAGCACGTGCACATCGCCGTAGAGTTCCAGGTCGCGATCCGTCAGCTCTTCCAGCGGAGAGACGGGGCAGGCGATGCGGATGCCGTCGACCTCCACGGCGTACGAAACCTTCTTCCCCTCCTGATGGCCGATGCCGCGGACGGTGATGCCGCCCACGTCGTACTCGCCGGGCCAGGAGAGGACCGTGCGCACGGGGGACTCCTCGGGAGCGGGGAGCAGCGAGAGCGCGCCGTCGACGGGCGCGTCAGGGAAGGTGACGATGGGCAGGGATCCGCCTGCAATGCGCACGGAGGTCTTGCCGAGGGGGGTGAAGGTCAGCATCGGGAGTATTGTAGGAAAAAAGGCGCGGCACGTCACGCCGCGGTCTCGATCACCTGACGGCTGATGACGGCGCCGACGGAACGGAGCTTCTCGTCCAATTGATCGTACCCGCGCTCGATGTACCGCACGTCGGTGATGGTGGTCTCCCCCTCGGCGGCCAGCGCGGCGATCACCATGGCGGCGCCCGCGCGGATGTCGTTGCTGGCGACCACCCGTCCGCGCAGGGACGTCGGCCCGATGACGAGGGCCTCGTGCGCGTTGAGGATCTCCACGTGCGCGCCCATCTTCTCCAGCTCGTAGAGGTAGGCCAGCCGCCCCTCGAAGAGGCGTTCGAAGATGCGGCTCACCCCCTTGGCCTGCGTCATGGCGACACCCAGCGGCGCCTGCAGGTCCGTGGGGAAGCCGGGGAAGATGTTCGTGCGGATCTTCATGGCGTTGAGGAGCGACAGCTCGCCGTCCACGAGGAGCGTCTTCTCCCGCGCATCGTACTTCCAGATGCCCCCGGACCGGCGGATGACATCCAGGAACGAGAGCAAATGCTCATCGTCCACGTCCCGCAGGCGCAGCTTGCCCTTGGTCACCAGCGCCGCCGTCACGAAGCAGCCGGCCTCCAGGTAGTCCATGCAGACACGGTGCTGCACCGGCCGCAGCTCCTTTGTCCCGCGGACGAGGACGGTGTGGGTGCCGATGCCAAGCATCTCCGCACCCATCGCCTGCACCATGCGCGCCATCTCCTGCACGTGGGGTTCGGCCGCCGCGATGTCGATGCGCGTCTCGCCGGGCGTGCGCGCCGCCGCCAGGATCGCGTTCTCGGTCGCCGTCACGGAGAACTCCGGCAGGATGACGCGGCCGGGCCTCAGCGACCCCTGCAGGTGCAGCACATCCCCCGTGCTCATGTCCCGCGCGCCCATCTGCACGAAGGCTTCGAGGTGCGCGTCCACGGACCGCTTGCCCAGCACGCACCCGCCGGGGTACGCCATCTCCACCACGCCGAAGCGCGCCAGCAGCGGCCCCATCAGCACGATGGCGCCCCGCAGCCGCGAGACGTACTCGCCGGGAATGGGCCGGCTGGCGAGCGTGCGGGTATCGATGCGGACGGTGCCGTCCTGGAACGACGTCGTCGCGCCCAGGAATTCGAGAATCTCCAGCATCACCTCCACGTCGCGTAAGCGCGGCACGTTGGTGAGGACCGTCTCCCCGTCGGCCAGGAGGGCGGCGGCGATCATCGGCAGGGCTGCGTTCTTCGACCCGCTGACGGTCACTTCGCCCTGGAGCGGGATGCCGCCGGTGATCTGGTATCGGATGTCCATGAAGGGGTGAGGATGATACCCCCGGTCCGCGCAGCGTCCACTGGACGAGGGGGGAATTTTGGGGGACGGATAGGGTACTTGCGTTATTTTAAATTTCAAGTGAAATATCTCTACGAATGACCAAGTCCCAATTCCCCATGACCAAATCACGTCGAACCGTATTGGTCATTGGTGCTTGGTCATTGGCGCTTGGTCATTGGTCATGGGTGCGTCCACATCGATGGCGAATCGCTGCAGCAGCAGCGGCCGGGAAGCGTTCGTCTGCAGACCGGCCACCAGCCGGGCGAAGGCGCGCTCACAGGGGCGGGGAAGGCCGGGAAGCGCCCGGAGCGAGAGACCCAGGTGGAACAGGAAGCGGTCGGCCTCCGGCCCCCGGGTCTGGAGGGGCGCCAGTGCCTGAAGCCGCGCGTGGAGGGTGGCAGCCCCCCAGAATCCCGCCGCCCCTGCATGGGCGAGACGTTCGGCGCGCAGCAGATCCGGATCCTCCAGCAGCTGCACCAACCGCCCCGGCGCCCCCTGCGCGGTATGGAGCAGGAAGGACCGGTCCTCCTCTCCCCCTCCGGGCAGCAGCTCCTGCAGGTCGCGCGCGCCCACCCGCCCGAAGCGCACGCGCCGCACGCGGGAGAGGACCGTCGGGAGCAGTCGCGCGGGCCGGGAAGTGGTGAGGAGGAACACGCGGCCGGGCAGCGGCTCTTCCAGTGTCTTCAGGAAGGCGCTCACCGCCGGCGCCTGCATCCGCTCCGCATCCGCGATGATGCACACGCGCCGTGGCAACAGGCCCGTGGTCTCCAGCCGCTCGGTGAGGGCGCGGACGTCGTCGATCGCAATCGCGTCGGTCTTCATCTCCGCCTTCTGCCGGTGGCGCTGCGGGACATTGGACGACCGCGCGATCGCGTTCCAGTCCTCCCGGATCTTCTCGATCCACAGCGCATCGAGCACCAGCAGATCCGGATGGATCAATTGATCCATCTGCCGCAGAGCCTCCGCGCGCCGTTCCCCGTCCATCCCCTGCGTGAGGATCTCCCGCGCGAACCAGTGGGCCGCAGTCGTCTTGCCCGCGTGCGGCGGCCCGTCGAAGAGGTAGGCGTGCGCGAGGTTCTCCCGCTCCAGATCCTGCGAGAGCTGCGCCAGCTGCGTCCGGTGGCCGATGATCGGGCGGAGGGACATGGGAATAGAGTGTACCCCAAGCAACCTGCGATCACTCGAATGTCACCGACTGCATGATGTCGTCGAAGATGGCGGACTCCCCTGCAGCATCGAAGACGGGCGGAGGGTTCTCGAAGACATCCGGATTAGCTGCATGCAGGGTGAAGGTAAAGGACATGCACATGCTGCCGGAATAATGGGGATAGAGCGTGGTGTAGCGCACGATATCCCATCGCTGGCTCATGCCGCTGTCGTAGCCGCTCTCCTTGCGGTAGAGAACGCCGTTGATGGTGACATTCCCCGCATGTGCCACTCGAAACGGAGGCGTGAAACATTGATCGGACGTGTGATTCGCCCCCGTCGCTATACGCAGGGTCTTCTCCTGGAGATTCGTCCCCTTGGCAAAAGGAAGATCGAATGTTTCCATTCCGCTGCGACGCACGGATCCGGTCGGCAGGCGCAGGGTGACATTCCGCTCTGCATGCCGGTAGAGAACGTCGCTTTCGGAGGAGGAAGATCCCTGCGCCGGCAGGAAACGCATGCTCTCGAGAATCTGCCGCAGCACAGGCTCCAGATTCTTCCCACCTTCTGCATAGGTAAACTGCATGGAGTACGTGTTTCCATTGCGCGATTCCTCCATCAACGGAATGATCAGCTGCATCGCGTCTTTGTTGTTCTCATGAGGTTCCACCTCCTCGCGACGCACGATTTTCAGTGATCCATCCACTTCTTCCGCCAGCCGATAGTATACATCTGCAAAGATCGGTCCGTACCCGTCCGCATTCACTTCCACCATCAGAGAGGGCTGTTCCGGCACTGTCGTGTCCTGCATCCCAATACGATACCACGGCTTCCCGTCGGCATTCGTTAGGAATACGCCATCTGTCGAGATGCGGTAGGTAGATGGATAGGAGAATTGCAGCTTCTGTGATGCATTCCGATACGTCGTCCAGGCATCGACACGCTCCATACCCGCCAGCTCCTCGTACGTCCGCGACGGGCGGTTCGTCACCCCGGCCCGCAGCCGCCAGATCATCTCCGCCATCTCGCCGCGGGTGATGGATTGATCGAAGGAGGTGATGGAGAGAGGGATGGCGTTGCGCGCATCAAGCGCAACAACGTACCCTGCAAACCAAGGCATGACAGCCCCCTGCTCTGTAAGGGGCACCTCGAATACGAGGGTAAGGATCTTGGCGGATTCCGAAAAGTTGATCCGAGCAGAGGGGCGGAACGTGCCATCGGGGTATCCTTGGACAATTCCCTGCGATTTTGCGACACAGACGTATGCAGCAAACCACTCCCGCCTCACATCATGGAAGATGACAGGATCCTGTAAGCATTCTTCCGGGCCGGGTCCGGTGGTGCCGGCGAAGTAACTTGCAATGAGCATTTTGACGAACTCCGCCCGGTTGATGGTCTGGTCCGGACGAAATGTTCCATCAGGATAGCCCTGCACGATGCCTTGGGCTTGCACGTAGGCAATCGCATCCGCATGGGGATGGGAGGCGGGGACGTCGGGGAAGGCCGCGGAGGCGGGACCGGTCGTGACGAGGAGCGCGGCAACGAGGAGGAAGAACATGCAGGATGGGGGAAATCCCAACGATTATACCCCTACCTGACAGGATGGCCATGCCCTTCCCACCAGGCGGCGGGGTTATCCAGGATGTATCGGCGGATGCGATCCAATGCCGGCATGTCGCGGATGACGTGATCGTGGAAACGGGGTTGCCATGCAAAATCCGGTTCGATGATTCGAATGCGTTTGGTACAAACCGATTTGAATTGATTCATAATGGATCCGATGGTCCCGGATTGTGGGCGTTTCAATGACGTCGTCCCCGTAGAGACGTTCCGCCGGAACGTCTCTACCCCACCCACCGCCCCGTCCCGTACCCCACCCACCGCCCCGTCCCGTATCCCATCCATCCCATCGGCGACAATCCGAATAATGCCGTGCATATGATCCGGCATGACAATCCATGCATCCAATTGCACATTCGGCCGCAACTATTCCGTTCGTTGCCATTCGTCGGCGACAATACATCCAATGGGCGACCATGCCATCTGGCCATCATGCACCACCCCGAACCACGGATACCGATGCGCCGTACACACCGTCACGAAATACCATCCGGGATTGCCATACTCCCATCCTGGTTTCCGCGCGGACGGAATGCGATACCGCCCGCGGAACAGTGCATCATCGGCAATTGTCATCGACAACACCGTAAATGGAATCAACGCATCTCGGGTATGCCCCACGGCAAACGCGATATGCCTGCAACGCGGAACACGGCATCACCAACACGTTTGCGGCGTTCCATACATCGATAGAACGGACGTTCCGCCGGACAATCTGCTTCACGGAATGCCGTACAGACGTTCCGCCCGACAATCTGCTTCACGGAATGCCGTACAGACGTTCCGCCGGAACGTCTCTACAGATTCGCCCCATGGCATTTTTTGAATTTTTTGCCTGATCCGCACGGGCACGGGTCGTTGCGGCCGACTTTCTGCGCCTGGATCGGCGCCTGCTGCTTCTCCGGCACGCGCGGGCGGAGGGCACCCTGCCCCGGCGGGGGCGGCGCCTGCATCCGGATCAGATTGCCTCCCGTCCGGGCGGCGCCCACGCCCGTCTCCCGCAGATCTCCCTCGATCTGGTCGGCATTCGTCGCGAGATTGCGCAGCTCCGCCTCGGCCTCCTCCAGCAGGCGCTGCGGCAGGAACTGCGCGAAGTCGATCTGCAGGAGCGTGCGGACGATGGTGGCGTCGATATTCTGCAGGAGCTCGCGAAACTTCCGGAAGGCCTGGTCCTGGTACTCGATCAGCGGGTCGCGCTGGGCGTAGCCGGAGAAGGCCACCTGCTCCCGAAGGTGCGCCATCTCGTCGATGTGACTCATCCAGTGCGTGTCCACCGACCGCAGCGTGACCACGCGCTCGGCCTGCGCCACCACCTCTTCGCCCGCCTCCCTGCATTTCTCCTCGTAGAAGCGGACGATCGTCTCCTCCACGGTCTGCGCCAGCAGATCGGGATCGGTGATCGCGCGCAGCGCCTCTTCGCTGAGTGACGCGCGGAACGCCGGGTGCAGCGCCGCGACGGATTCGGCGATCTCCGTGACGTTCCACTGGTCGCTGTCGGTGCCCGCGGCATGGAGGGACACCACGCTCTGCGCCTCGCGCCGGATCGCCTGCAACACATCCTCATGCAACGAAACTGATCCCAGGACACTTGCATCTTGCGTCTTGCGTCTTGCGTCTTCGTCTTCCTCCAGCTTCTCCAAAATAGCCTGCCGCCGCTTGTAGATGATCTCGCGGTGCTTGTTCATCACGTTGTCGTACTGCAGCACGTGCTTGCGGATGTCGAAGTGGTGCCCCTCCACGCGCTTCTGCGCGCTCTCGATACTGCGGCTGACCATCGGATTTTGCAGCGGGACGTCGTCGGGCACCTTCAGCCGTTCCATCATGCCCTTCAGCCGGTCGCCGCCAAACAGCCGCATGAGGTCGTCATCCATGGAGACGAAAAACTGCGATTCGCCCGGATCGCCCTGGCGGCCGCTGCGTCCGCGCAGCTGGTTGTCGATGCGCCGCGACTCGTGGCGTTCGGTGCCCAGGATGCACAGGCCTCCCAGCGCCGCCACCCCCTCGCCCAGTTTGATGTCCGTCCCGCGTCCGGCCATGTTCGTCGCGATGGTCACCGCCCCGCGCTCCCCCGCCCTCGCCACGATCTCCGCCTCCTTCGCGTGGTTCTTCGCGTTGAGCACGTGGTGCGGAATCCCCTGCTGCTCGAGGAGCTGCGAGAGCGCCTCCGACTTCTCGATGGACGTCGTGCCGATGAGGACGGGCTGCCCCTTCTCGTGACGCTCGCCGGCGAACCGCGCGACGGCCCGGAACTTCGCCTCCAGCGAACGGTAGATGGCATCGGGACGGTCGTCGCGCGCGAGCGGCTTGTTGGTGGGGATGACGATGGTCCGCAGGCGGTAGATCGACTCGAACTCCTCCTCCTCGGTCTTTGCGGTGCCGGTCATGCCGGCCAGCTTGGCATAGAGGCGGAAGTAGTTCTGGAAGGTGATGGTCGCCAAGGTGCGCGATTCGCGCTGGACCTCCACGTTCTCCTTGGCCTCGATGGCCTGGTGGAGCCCGTGGCCGAAGCGGCGCCCCGGCATCAGGCGACCGGTGAATTCATCCACGATGACGATCTGCCCGTCCTTCACCACGTAGTCGGTGTCGCGGCGGTACATGGCGTGCGCGCGCAAGGCCTGCTCGATGTGGTGGACTTCCTCGAATCCCCGGTCGGTGTAGATGTTGTCGATACCCAGCAGCTCCTCCATGCGCTTCACGCCCTCCTCCGTGAGGACGGCCGTCTTCTGCTTCTCGTCTTTATTGAAGTGCGCATTCTCCTGCAGCTGCCCCACCATCCGCGCGTACTGCTGGTACTTCGCCGTCGACTCTTCCGCCGGCTGGCTGATGATGAGCGGCGTGCGGGCCTCGTCGATCAGAATCGAGTCGACTTCGTCGACGATGGCGTAGTGGAGCCCGCGCT
>CAYZGJ010000033.1:0-13649 GCA_964478005.1 uncultured Candidatus Peribacteria bacterium | reverse complement strand
CGCTAATCCTAGCCCAAAAGTTTAAGAAACAGCATTCATGAATTCCCTATATCCCTATTTTTTATAGTTTGCTCTGTATGTTTCAAATGCTTTTGCATATCGCTTTAGTCGCTCACTTTTTTGAATGGGAGTATCATTTATAGAAATTTCCTGTAGCTTGGGAAGATTTTCCGAGACTAGCTCTGGCTCAATCGTAGCCATGAGCATGTCATAAATTTTCCTTCCAGTACGAGGTATGTCTGTTTGTTGCATCGTTACATTATAGCTTAATTTTCATACAATTTCCATATCCAATACCGAAAAATTTTGCGGGTGGCGCATGAGAGAGGCGGCGGTGCAGTGGCAACCCAAAAAAGGCTGGCGCGTGCTGCGCCAGCGCGACCGATTTTCGAGCTGGTCGGGGCGGAGAGACTCGAACTCTCGGCCTCCTGCTCCCAAAGCAGGCACTCTAGCCAACTGAGCTACGCCCCGAGTCGAATACGATACTACCGAAGAAACGTGAAAGTACGAAGCCAACTGCCTGCCCACCGTATTGTGCATTTCTCATTTCGCATGTCACTCTCCACTCCGTGGTGTATCTCTGTACACCATCTTCCTCATAGTGCATACTACCCCCATGCGCTGCCTCGTCGTTCTCAATACGCGTTCGCCCGGCATCGGCGATGGCCTGACCTACGAAGCGGGCGATCTGCCGGTGCAGCGCGGCTCGCTGGTGCTGGCGCCTCTGCGGAAGAAGAGCGTGGAGGGCATCGTGATGGACATCGATGACGGACGGCACGGCGCGATGGCCGCGGAGGACACGTTCACTCCCAGGGAGCTCGAACAGGTCATCGGCACCGAGCCGCTGCTGCCGCCCGCATCCGTGGAGGCGGCGTGGTGGGTGGCGCGGGAGTACTACTGCTCCTTGCGCGCGGCACTGACCCCCTTCCTCCCCGCCTCCCCCTGGCGCAACGCCGCGAAGAAAGAACAAATTATTTGTTCGCTTATTTCCGCTCCCGACAAGCCCGGCGCACGCCAGAAAGTCGTACTGGATGCATTGCGCGAGCACGGTCCCCTGCCCCGCGACGAGCTGCGGCGCAGGACGGGCGCGGCCTCCGCCACCATCCGTTCTCTGACGGAGAAAGGATGCATCAAAGAAGAACACCGCACCGACTCTGTCGCTGCTGTCAGCGCCTACGACACGACGGAAGCCGGACCGGCCCTAAGCCCCGTCCAGCAACGCGTGTATGAGGAAATTGCCTCTTCCCAACAGCCATCGCTTCTCTTTGGGATCACGGGCAGCGGCAAGACCGAAATCTACGCGTCGCTCATTGCGGATGCGGCGAAACAGGGAAAGCAATCGATCCTGCTGGTACCCGAAATCTTGCTCACCGAACACACGGTGCACCGTTTTCAGAAGATGTTTCCCCGAGAGCGCATCGCCGTCATCCACAGCCGGCTGACATCCGCCGCCAGGCGCAACGCCTGGATGCGCATTCGGAACGGCGAGATTGCGCTCGTCATCGGTTCGCGATCCGCGCTCTTCGCGCCCCTGCGCTCCCCCGGCCTCGTCATCATCGATGAAGAGCACGAGTGGACGTACAAGAACGAGCAGACGCCCCGCTACAATACGCGGGATCTGGCGGAGATGCTTTGCAAAGAAACCGGTGCGCGGCTGGCGCTGGGCTCGGCGACGCCCTCGCTGGAAGCGTGGGCCCGCGCGAAGGACGGACAGTACACGCTGGTGCGGCTCCCGGAACGCTACCTGCAACGGCCGCTCCCGACGGTGCGTGTCATCGATCTGGGAACGGTGAAGTTCGGGTCGCTCTACCCCTTCTCCCCGCCCCTCATCCAGGCCATCGAGGAGCGCCTGTCCCGGAAGGAGCAGTGCGTGCTCTTCCTCAACCGTCGCGGCACCGCCTCCGCCATGCTCTGCCTGCAGTGCCGCCGCCGCCTCGTCTCGCCCGTCTCCCAGCTCCCCTACACCGTCCACCGCGCACCCGACAGCCGTCTGTACCTGATGGATCACATCGCGGGCGTCACGGCGGAGGTTCCCGCCGCCTGCCCGCACTGCGGCTCCACGCAGATGCTTCCGGTGGGCGCCGGCACGCAGAAGCTGGAAGGGCTGCTCGCGTCGCTCTTTCCCGCCGCCCGCGCGCTGCGCGCCGACTCGGACACGCTGCAGCACCCGGAGCAGATGCGCCAGGTCCTCGATGACATGCGCGAGGGGCGCGCCGACATCCTGCTGGGAACGCAGAGCGTCGTAAAGGGACTCGATCTCCCCGGCGTCACGCTGGCCGCCGTGCTGGTGGCGGACATCGGCCTCTCGCTCCCCCACTTCCGCGCGGGCGAGCGCGTCTTCCAGCTCCTCACGCAGCTCGCCGGCCGCAGCGGGCGGGCACAGCCGGGCGAGGTCATCATCCAGACGTTCCGCCCCGATGCCGCGGAGGTGCAGGCTGCCGCCGGGCACCGCACGGAAGAGTACCTGGAGACGGAACTCGCCCTCCGTACGGCGCTGCGCTACCCGCCGGCGACGCGCATGCTGCGCCTGCTCGTGACCGGCGAAAAGGCCGAGCCGCGCGCCCGGTCGCTGCATCACGCAGTCCTCCGGCTCATCGCGCACCTGCAGGCGGATGCATCGGCGACCGTGGCACCCACGCTCTTCGGGATCGGCGCCGAGTGGCATGTGCTGATCAAGGGAACGGACCTGCACGCGCTCCTCCCGCATCTGCCCCTCACCGACGTCACGGTGGATGTGGATCCCGTCGACGTCGTCTAGGATACGAACCAAAAACAGGAGACGCGCAATGTACACTCTCTTCCGAAAGAGTAGAATGCTTAGCTGATCCTTCCCCCACTTCCCCATGAAACGCTTCGCCCTTCCCGCGCTGGCCCTGGCGGCGCTCCTCCCTGCAGTCGCTTTCGCCCAGCAGTTTTCCAAGGATGACAACGCCGCGCTGATGCGCCTGGGCAATGATCTGTACGGCGCAGGAAACTTCCTGACCATTACGGAGGCGGTCGCGGATGATCTCTTCGTCACCGGGAATCAGATCGCCGTGCAGGCAGATGTCGGCGGAGACGTCCACGCGGCAGGATCGAGCATCTCGCTGCAGGGAACGATAGGCGATGACGCGCGCATTGCCGGGGGGAACGTGACCGTCAACGGAACGGTCCGCGGCGACCTGCTCGTCTTCGGCGGAACGGTGTACGTGGCGCCCGGTTCCGTCATCGAAGGAAATATCCTGGCGGCGGGCGGCACGATCCGGATCGAGGGAACCGTGCGGGGCACGCTGAAAGTGAACGGGGGGGAGATCGCCCTGACCGGAACGACCGGGGGCAACGCCGATGTGCGCGGCGACCGGGTCCGCATCAGCGGCTCCATGGGCGGAGATGTGGTGGCTGTCGGCACGACGCTCGCCATCGACCCCGCCACGCAGGTCGGAGGAGACTTGCGGTACTGGACCGCGGAGGGCGAACAGACTGTCACGGCAACCGTTGCGGGAAGCACCGTTTTCGATGAACAGTTGCGCAGAGCGGAACGCGGGACGGCGCGAGAGCGTGCGCCCGGCGCGCTGGCCGGTTTCCTGGGCGTGCTCTCGCTCTTCGCGCTCTTCTCCGCCGCCCTCACCATCGGCGTGTTCCAGCTGGCCACCCGGACGTTCTTCATCGATGCCGCTCTCGCCCTGCGCAAGCAGACGGGCTTCAGCCTCCTGTGGGGCGTGCTCTACTTCCTCGTCACGCCGCTCATCATCCTGCTGCTGCTGATCACGCTCATCGGCATCCCGCTGGCCGTGGCACTGGCGCTGTGCTACGTGATCTCGCTGCTCTTCGCGCAGGTCCTCACCGCCATGGTCCTGGCGCGCTGGGCGGAGGTGCAGTGGCCTGCGAACAAGCGCAAGCGCTGGCATCCTGCCGGCGTCTTCTTCGCCGCGCTGGGCATCTGGATCCTGCTGAAGCTCCTGTGGGTCATCCCGGTCATCGGCTGGCTCGTCGTCATCGTCGCGGTCTTCGCAGGCTACGGCGCATTGCTGTCAGTCAAGGTAGAGCGATATAAGAAGGTGATGTAATGAAATTTCCAATGACCAAGCACCAATGACCAATGCTCTGCAAAGATGTTTGGTCATTGGTCATTGGGATTTGGTCATTCCGTCTTGGTCATTGGTCATTCGTGCGTAATGCATACAACGCCATCCCCGCCGCCACCGCCACATTCAGGGACTCCTTCTTTCCCTGCATCGGAATCTCCACGACGGCATCACACAGTGCCAATAGATCCGAGGGAACGCCCGTGAGCTCATGCCCGACGATCAGGCAGACGCGATCGAGCGGCTGGAAATCTGCAAGATCAACGGATCCTTTCGCCTGCTCCAGCGCGACGATCTGCCATCCATCATGGTGCAGCGACTCAATAATCGGAAACGGGTCGCGATGGTGCTCCCACGCCACAGCGTGCTCCGCCCCGATGGCGGTCTTCGTGATCTCCTTGCGCGGCGGATGCGCGGTGTAGCCCGTGAGGTACAGCCGCTCCACGCCCAGACCATCGCACGTCCGGAAGAACGATCCCACGTTCCAGAGGGAGCGGATGTTGTGCGCCAGGAATCGAATATGTCTCTTTGCCATTGCGTCATTGGAAATTGGAAATTGACATTCGTCATTAAGAATCGATCATTTCAAATCGCACCCACGGAGGGGTGCTGCTGAATTCCCCTACACCTTCATCACCTCCTCTTCCTTCTTCTCCCGCACGTCGTCGATGCGCTCGTTGGCCTTGTCGACTGCTTTTTGCAATTCATTCTGCAGAGAATTGCGCAGCGTCTCGTTGGGGTCCTGCTTGATGAGATCGTGCGCCTTCTGCCGCGCCTGGCGGACGGAAATGCGCGCTTCCTCCGCCAGCTTGTGGACGATCTTGACCAGCTGTTGCCGACGCTCCTCCGTCATCGGCGGGAGCGTGATGCGGATGACCGTGCCGTCATTCACCGGATTGACCCCCAGATCCGCCTGCTGGATCGCCTTCTCCACCGCCTGCAGCACGGACCGGTCCCACGGCTGCACCACGATGGTCCGGCCGTCGCTGATGCTGATGCCGGCCACGGCCTTGAGCGGCGATTTCTGCCCGTAGGCATCCACGTCGATGTGCTCCACCAGCGACGCGTTCGCGCGTCCGGTCTGCAGCTTGGCGTACTCGGCATGGAGGAACTGGAGGATCTTCTCCACATCCGCCGTAAAGGTGGTGATGCGTGCATCGGGCATAGGACCTATAGCATAGCGCGGAGCCAGTTGGAGGCAATGGACATTCAATCGAACAATCTCCGATATTTGGTTATTTCGTTATTTCGTACGCATCCTTCATGAGGATACGACATCACGAGAGAACCAATCAACGAACAACGTTCACGCCCCCACCACCGTCCCCACATCCTCCCCCCGCGCCGCTTTCAGGAGATTGGACCGGTCGGAGAAATTGAACACGCGGATGGGGAGCGATTGATCCTGGCAGAGGCTGAAGGCCGCCTGGTCCATCACATTGAGACGTTGTTCGAGCGCCTGTTGGTAGGTCAGCGTCTTGTAGAGGACGGCATCACTGTGTTCGTTAGGATCCTTGTCGTAGATGCCGTCGACGTTCGTCGCCTTGAGCAGGCAATCGCAGTTGAGCTCCAGTGCGCGCAGCGCCGCCGCGGAATCCGTGGTGAAGTACGGGTTGCCCGTCCCGCCCGCGCAGATCACGACGCGGCCTTTCTCCAGGTGCCGGATGGCGCGACGACGGATGTAGGGCTCGGCGATCTGCGGCACCTGCACGGCGGTCAGGATACGCGTATCCACTCCGTGGTGCTCCAGCGCGGTCTGCAGCGCGACGGCGTTCATGACCGTGGCGAGCATGCCCATCATATCGCTGGCCGTCCGCTCGATCCCGACGCCCGTCGTATCGCGGTACCGCCAGATGTTCCCGCCCCCCGTGACGACCACCACCTGCAAGCCCTCCTTCGCCACGGAAGCAATGGACTCCGCCACCTCGTAGAGGGTGGGCTGGTGGATCCCCTGTCCCTTGCCTTCCTTGGACATCGCTTCACCGGAGAGCTTGAGCATCACGCGCTGGTAGGGAGACATGGAGGCAGGTGGAAAGAGGCAGGGTGCCGGAAGTATACAACCCTGCGCGACAGCGTCTATACTGAGAATGCATGCCCTCGTAGCTCAGATGGATAGAGCGGAAGCCTTCTAAGCTTCAGGTCAGAGGTTCGATTCCTCTCGGGGGCACCATCTCTCACGATCTGCAACAGCCCACCCGGCCCTCCGCAGGCCGCCCCTCTCACTTCTCCACCCGCTCCTTCCGCAGCGCCATGGTGCGGGAGATGCTGAAAGCCAGAGCCATCGCGTTGATGAAGATAATGAAGGGGAGATACTGATAGACCGTGTCCATGGGAGAGGGAATGAAATGATCAAGAGGCATGCAACGTACACCAAGGCCCCGAAGACGAAAGGGAAATCAACGACTTTTTTCCCCCGCCGGAATGACAAGCAAAATTGCTTGTCTGGGCGTACATTCCATTCACACTGCTTCCGCGTTTCCGTCGCAACGTATGATACAGCGCATTCATGCAACGAGCATCCCCATGCCTGAGGAGCCGAGTACGGATTGGGGATGGCCGGCTTTGCATGATTATTGCCATCAAGTATTACAATTGGTGAATGATATACTCATTTCAATTGAAAGATCAGAAGGAGTTCAAGAAGCACTCCAAGGCCAACTATTGGGCGTGCAGGATGCAATCAACAGTGTGTTACAAAATGGAGACGTCAATATACGAACATGGGTGCGCATCGCTCGAAGAGTCAGATCCCTGTATAAGATTGTCACCACAATGGAGCGATCACTTCCCCAGTACCATTCGCCATAAACTCTCCAGGGTATCCAGGAATGAATCCAGCAAATGCGCCAGCCAGGAATCATCCGCCTGGGCAAGGGGCGCGGAGGAAGGGGCGGCCCCATCCATCAGGCTGCCCGCCAGGACGGAGGCGCGGCCGGGATCGAAGGATTGCTTCCCGGGGCGGCAGGGCGGGGAGAACACCCACATGCAGCTGCCCGGATCACAGATCCTGCCCCCGCACGCAGGCAGCGCCTGATTGCCCGCAGGCTCGCACTCCTCGGCCTCCGGATGCACCGTGCCGTCGCCGCAGAAGGCTTTCTTGCACTGAGCGTTACAGAGCGGCGACAGTCCGTTGAATTGCCCCATGTCGCATTCCTCCCCTTTCTGAGGTTCGTAGATGCCGTTGCCGCAGCCCTGTGCGACAGGCTTGCGATCCGGCAGCCGGGGATACGGCGTGAAGGTGTAGCCCCCCGCGATCCCGCCGCCCGTGGGGGCAGCGGCAGAAGAGACAGCGGGCGTGGTGGACGATACGGAGACCACGGAAGACGCGGAAGAAAGGAGAGAGGAAGCCGTGCTGGATGACACGGAGGAAGGAGGCGGTTGATTCTCCGTGCAGACACTGGGTGCGCCCGTGCAGCTGTAGCCGGATTCAACCGTGCAGCTCGCTGAACAGCCGTCACCGCTCTGGCCATTGCCATCGTCGCACGTTTCCCCCTGGTCAATCGTCCCGTTGCCGCACAGCGGGGTGCAGACGCTGGGTGCGGAGCCCGCGCAGCTGTAACCGGATTCCACGGTGCACGAGGCGGAACAGCCGTCCCCGGACTGCGTGTTGTCATCATCGCACTCTTCCACGCCCAATCGCACGTAGCCGTCCCCGCACACGGCCAGCGTGCACTGGTTCGTGCAGCCATCGAGGTTGGAATCATTGCCGTCATCGCACTCCTCGCCGGGACCCGTCTCACCGTTCATGCAGCCATCGGTGCACACACTCGGTTCTCCGGTACAGCTGTAACCGGATTCGATCGTGCAAGCAGCCGAACAGCCGTCGCCGTCCTGATTGTTTTCGTCATCGCACGCTTCCCCCTGATCCATCACGCCGTTGCCGCACAGCAGGGCGCAGGTGCTGGGTTCCCCCGTGCAGCTGTAGCCCGATTCGATGGTACAGGAAGCCGAACAGCCGTCGCCGCTTTGCCGGAGGCCATCGTCGCACTGCTCTCCCGTATCAACCAAGCCGTTGCCGCAGAGCCACGTGCACGAGCTGGGCGTTCCGGAGCATTCGTACCCGGATTCCACGGCACAGGAGGCAGAGCACCCGTCGCCGTCCAATGCATTGTCATCGTCGCAGGTTTCACCCGGATCGATCGTGCCGTTGCCGCAGAGCGGCTCGCACACGCTCGGATGTGTCTGCGTGCAACTGTATCCCTGTTCCACGGTACACGTAGCGGAGCATCCGTCACCGGATTGCACGTTGTTATCATCGCACGCCTCACCGTCATCGATCACCCCGTTGCCGCAGAGCGGGACGCATACGCTGGGTTCCGCCAGGTTGCAGCTGTAGCCCGATTCGACGGTGCACGTGGCGGAACACCCGTCGCCGGATTGCACGTTGTGGTCGTCGCACGCTTCGCCGCCTCGCCTCAGGCCGTCGCCGCACACGGCGGTGCAGAGCTGTCCGGGTGTGGAACATTGGAAGCCGGATTCGATGGCACAGCTTGCGGAACACCCGTCGCCCCCCTGCGCATTGCCGTCATCACAGGTCTCCGGGACCGTCACGACGCTGTCGCCGCAGACGGGAGGATCGCCGTAGCCGAACGCGATCCACCGCCCCTGGCGGACCAGCGACTCCCGGATCGCCCAGTGCGCCTGCAGGACGAAGACGCCCGCGATGATCCCCACGCTCAGGAGGGTCAGGACCACCGTGAATCGGGAGTGCGTGTGCATTCTCCATAGGATACCACAAATCATCTTGTTCTTCCAGGCAAGGACATGGCGTAAACAGGCATATTCGGCTATGATAGGACCAGATATCCATTCCCATCCCGTCGCCATGCGCCTGACGAAAATCATCTGCACGCTGGGCCCCTCCAGCGCCACGGAAGAACAGATCGTAGCTCTGGCCAGCGAAGGGATGGACATCGCGCGGATCAACCTGTCGCACGGGGACGATGCCGCGCACCGCAATGCCCTCCGGCTCATCCGGGCCATCAACGAGCGCCACGGCCTCTCCATCGCCACCATCGCCGACAATCGCGGTTCGGACATCCGCACGGGCGACGTCCGCGAGCCGATCGTGGTGGCGGACGGTCAGGAAGTGCTCTTCTGCCATGGCACGCCGTCGCGCACGGATCTTCCGGTCATCCGGGTCAGCTATCCCCTCTTCGGCAAGGACGTGGCGGAGGCCGAGGCGATCATCCTGGACAACGGCACCATGGTCTTTGATCTCATTCGGGTCATCGACGATGCGACGGTCATCGCCCGGGCGCGCAACGGCGGTTCCATCGGATCGCGCCGCCACGTCAATCTCCCCGGCGCGTTCGTGAGCCTCCCCGCCCTCACGGAGGAAGACTGGGCCGATGTGGACATGGCGATCCAGGAAGAGGCCGACTACCTGGCGCTCTCGTTCATCCGCACCGCCGACGAAGTGGAGGAAGTGCGCACGGCCATCAGGCAGAAGGGCGGCCGGGTGCGCATCATCACCAAAGTGGAGACGCGGCAGGCGGTGGACAACATCGATGCGATCATCGCTGCGTCAGACGCCGTCATGGTGGCCCGCGGCGATCTGGGCGTGGAGATTCCCTTCGAGCGCGTTCCCGCCGTACAGGACAGGATCGTCTCCAAGTGCCGCCAGGCGGGCAAGCCCGTCATCGTGGCGACGCACATGCTCGAAAGCATGATCCACAGCCCCATGCCCACCCGCGCCGAGGTGACGGACATCGCACACGCCGTCACCAGCCGCGCCGATTGCACGATGCTCTCCGGCGAAACGGCGGCAGGCGCCTTCCCCTGCGAAGCCGTCCGCGCCATGGCGCACGTCCAGATGGAAACGGAAGCGCAGCTCCCGGTGCCGCAGGTGCATCTGCCGCTCTCCTGCCCCGTCGGCGACCGGCAGGCGCTGGCGGAATCCGCCGTCCGGATGGCCTCGTCCCTCCGCGCGCCGGCCATCCTCGTCATCACGGGATCGGGCGCCACCGCGCAGGCCATCAGCACGCTGCGCCCCGGCATTCCCATCTTCGCCCTCACGGAATCCCACGACGTGCAGCGCGCCCTGCAGCTGGTCTACGGCGTCATTCCGCTGATCATCTCCTACGACTCTGATCCGGAGATCACCCTCCAGCGCGCGCTGGAAGCCGTCGACCGCACGGGCCGGGTGGCGGATGATCTGCCCATCGTGGCGATCACGGACACCAAGACCATCGGCGGCACCGCCCGCACGGTGCAGATCCGGCGAGCGTTGTGATCGGAGAATCGGTTACTCCGTAGCGCCCTCCTTCCGCAGCGCCACCGCCGGCGCCCCGTCGACGTAGCGCGGCGACCGCGCCAGCGGCATGGCCGTGACGCGCTTGTCATTCTGCAAGGTCTCCAGCGATTGCTCCCGCGCAATCTGCATGCGCAACACCTCGCGCTCCAGCAGCAGCTGCGATCGTTCGTACTCCAGCGTGCGCAGGCGGTAGCCCTTGGTCGCGGTCGCGTTCTCGTGGAAGAGGATGAGCAGCGCCAGCAGCAAGATGAGCGCGCCGATGGCGCCCATGAGGAGCATCGTCCCCTGGTCGACCAGCGTGCCGAGGGACGAGCGGCGGGAGGGACCCTGCGATCGCGGAAACAGGCGGGAGAGCACGGGCGGCATCAGGACGGAAGACGGCGCAGGACACGGAACTTCGCGCTGCGCGCCCGGGGATTATCCTCGCTTTCCTCTGCGGATGCAACTATTGGCTTGCGGAAGAGCTCGGCAAAAGACGCGGGCACCGCCACCTGCCCGGTGAGGGGATCTTTGACCGGCGTGGCGAGCGCGCGGAACGCCCGCTTCACCTTGCGGTCTTCCAGCGAATGGAAGCTGATGATGCCCAGCCGTCCGCCCGGCGCGAGGAGGCCCGGTGCGGCGGAGAGGAACGCATCGAGCGTGGCCATCTCGTCATTCACCGCGATGCGCAGCGCCTGGAAGACCTGCGGCAACATCCGCTTGGCCAGATAGCCGAAGGCGTCCTCCACCGCCGCGGCGAGGTCCGTGGTCCGGGCGAAGTGCCTGCCTGCCAGCGCGCCCGCCAACCGATGCGCTTCCTTGTGCAGCTCGCCGTAGTCCCGGAAGATCGTTTTCAATGCGGCAGGATCCGCTTCGTGCACCAGCACCGAGGCCGGGATACCCGACGACTGATCGAAGCGCAGATCGAGCGGTCCGGCATGACGGAATGAAAATCCGCGCGCGGGATCATCCAGCTGGGGGGAGCTGAGACCCAGGTCCGCCAGGATGATGTCGAGCGGAGGCAGCGCGAGGTCGGCAATCCGTCCGAAGTTGGCGTGGTGCAGCGACAGGCGGTCGGCAAACGGCTCCAGTCGTTGCGCAGCTTCCTGCAGGTTGACCGCATCGGCATCCAGCCCGATCAGCCAGCCGTCCGGCCCTGTCGCCTCCAGCAGCTCCCGCGCGTGCCCCCCCAACCCGAGCGTGGCGTCCAGCACCGTCTCGCCCGGCTGCGGCGCAAGCGCATCGAGAACGGGCTGCAGCAGAACGGGCAGGTGGCGGGGGACCTCGGGCATGTCCGCAGTGTAGTACGGGGATGGTCGGGAGCAATCGGGAACATTGTTGAACACATTTTTTACTCTTAAATACATAGGAATTTCATCAGAACGGGTTCGTCCGCACCCTCCGCCGTTTGCCCGGGATTGACAGGATAGCTTATCCCAGTATGGTGGAACACTTTGCACATCCTTTCTTCTCTCCTGTTCGGCTTGACGGTGGCGGCGGCCGCGCCAGACCTCGCCTCCCCCTTCGTGCCCCCGGACGCATGGGTGCCGGAAGCGGGCGACCGCATGGTGGTCGACGTCGCACGGAACACGGGCTACTTCGTGGGTCTGGATGGCTTTTACACGAGCTTCCCGGTGGGCACCGGCCAGCGTCGCACCGTCCGCTACATCGGCAAAACCTACTTCGCCGCCACCCCCCGCGCCCGGTGGACGGCGCAATCCCTGGAATACAAGCCGGGCGATGCCGCCACGTACGGCCATACGGGGCGCTTCTTCCGTCTGTGGCACGACCGGTGGGGACGCACGCAGTACGGCATCCACGCCACTGCGAACATCCAGGACATTCTTTCGCGGGAGGATCGCTATGCCAGCATGGGCTGCATCCTGGTATCCGATGACATTCTGACGCTGCTGGAACAGACCCACGCCCTCAACGGGGGCAGCATCGACGTCCTCACGGGAGACCATATTGATATAGGGGCCGTCGCAATGGGAACGGCGGAACTCTGATCGGAAGAATGGCGGAGAGGGGGGGATTCGAACCCCCGAACCGGTTTCCCGGTTAACACATTAGCAGTGTGTCCCATTCGGCCACTCTGGCACCTCTCCGTGCGCAAAAAGTATAGGGAGTGCACTCCCACTGCGCAATGAAGCAATGCGCCGTACCTCACACTCAATACTCCCCTCTCTTCCTCCGGTACCCGCACCACACGCACCCCGCCGCAGCCGGGGGCGGCACGTCCTGTTCCAGGCATTCCCGCGCCGCGAGCAGTGCATCCTCCACCCAGGCATCGGATCCGTGATACGGCACGACACTCAGCGCAAATTCCAGCTTCCGGCCGAATGCTTCGCGCTCGCGGTCGGCATTGGCGAAGACGAAATAGGCGGTGTCGGAAACGGGGAATCCGTTCCGCCTGACGAGCCACTGGTAGACCTCCATCTGCCGCTTGTATCCGTCGCGGTCATCGAGCGTGATCGGACCGCCGGTGCTCGTCGCCTTGTAATCGACGACGGCGAGGGAACCGTCCGCCATTTGCCACAGATCATCCACGATGCCAAAGACGTCGAAGCCGCTCCCGGCATGGAGGACGCGGATGCCGGCGGGCGTGTCGCGCCAGAGGGCCAGATCCCGGTGCCGGAAGGGAACGGCATCCACGCCGAAGAGCCGCATGACTGGATGCGGCTCCCCGCGCAGGCGGCAGGCATCGAACTCGCGCTTGAGCAGCGCGTCCACCGCCAGGTTCAGAGAGTAGAATGCAGCATCGGGCCGGACCACACCGAGACGCCTGTCCAGGTAGAAGCAACGGGGACACTCCAGAAAGAGCTGCAGCTTGGTGCGACTGAGGGGGAATGCGGGGCCGGAATCCCCATGTTCCCCGGGAGTGAAGAGGGTGCGGGCGGCGGCCATCGGCCGCATGATACACCACGCGAGGCTCACATCCGTTCGCGTTCCATGCGGGAACGCAGCTGGTGCAGACCGCGGTAGATCCGCACGGAAACGGTGTTCGCCGATTCTCCCGTGCGCCGGGCGATCTCGCGGGGGGGCAGCCCCTGGACATAGCGCAGCACGAGGATGTTGCGGTAGCGGCCGTCGAGGCGGCTCAAGGCGCGGACCACGGGGCGCACATCCAGGCGCGCACGGACTTTGTCTCCCTGATCCTCCTGCACGGGGTCGAACCCGTTCTCCTGCAGGCGGTCGAGGGACATCTCGCGCTGCTTGCGCGATTCGTCAACAATCAAATTGTTGGCGATGCGGTACAGGAAGGCGCGCATGTTCTGCACTTCGCCTCCGCGCTGCATGTAGAGCCACGTACGCAGGAACGCCTCCTGCGCGAGGTCTCGTGCGCGTTC
>CAYZGJ010000032.1:0-13740 GCA_964478005.1 uncultured Candidatus Peribacteria bacterium | reverse complement strand
GGGGACTTTCAGTCCTCGTCCAAACTATGCACTTTCAGTGCATAGTGGTTGATTGCACAGGGAACGAATATGGATCAATTGATCGAAGAACTCTGAGAGAGTGGTTACACCACCTTCAGCGGCGCGATGGAGAGCGCCAGGGACTTGACCTTGCCGGTGTCGAAGCGGATGTCCGCGATGTCGCCGCGGACGGATTGCACCGTGCCCCGGCCGAAAGTGGGGTGCTCCACGCGGGTGCCCGCTTCGATCTCGCCGTCCTGCGAGAGCGCTTCCTCCCCGGTGTCCTGATTGAACCCGTCGTCTCCCTGGCGGAAGGGCAGCAGGTGGGCCGAGCGCCGGACGCGTGCCGCCCCCGCCGCCCCCGCCCAGGCGAAGGCGGAGAGCAGCTCGTCGCTGCGCCGCTCGATCACGTCCTCGGGGAGATCGTCCAGGAAGCGGCTGGGCGCGTTGCTCTTGCTCTGGCCCCACAGGAAGCGCGTCTTGGCGTAGAGCAGCCGCAGGCGCTTGCGGGCGCGGGTCATGCCCACGTACATCAGCCGGCGCTCCTCCTCCAGCTGCGCGCGGTCGAAGAGGCTGTTGCCGTGGGGCATCAGTCCCTCCTCGCACCCCACGACGATCACCTGGTCGAACTCCAATCCTTTGCACAGGTGCAGCGTCATCAGCGTGAGGGCGTCGGCGCCGTCCTCGCCGTGCCGGTCGGCCTCGGAGACGAGGGCGGCTTCCTCCAGGAAGGACGACAGGGACTGCAGCGGAGGAAGCGCGTCATACTTGTGCGTGACGGTGAGCAGTTCCTGCAGGTTCTGCCAGCGCTCTTCGCCGTCCTCCTCGCTCTTGAGCCAGTCCTCCATCCGCAGCGCATCGAGGAGCTCGCGCAGCACCGTGCTCACCACGTCCTCGGTTGCCCGTGCGCGGAACCGCTCGATCAATGCGACGAATGCGGCGATGCGGCCCTTCACTCCGTTGTCGAGATCGGGCACGTCGTGCACCTGTTGCAATGCGTCCCACAGCGGCAGGTGGCGTCCCGACGCGTAGGATTGCAGCCGGCCGATCGTGGTGGCGCCGATCTTGCGGCTCGGCACGTTGATCACCCGCAGCAGTCCCACGGTGTCGGAGGGGTTGAGCAGGAGCGTCAGGTACGCGAGCGCGTCCTTCACTTCCCGGCGCCCGTAGAACTTGGTCCCGCCGTACAGGCGGTAGGGGAGGGCGGAGCGCATGCACGCTTCTTCGAAGAGGCGCGACTGCGAATGGGTGCGGTACAGGATGGCTTGTTCGTGGAGGGGGATGCCATCGGCCAGCGCGTCGCGCACGGCTTTGACCGCTTCCTCGGCCTCGCGCCGCTCGTCGCTGACCTCGTGCACGATGACCTGCGCGCCGCCCGCCTCCTCGGTCCACATCTTCTTCTCCGGCCGGTTGGGATTGACCGCGATGACGGCGTCGGCGGCGGACAGGATCGGCTGCGTGGAGCGGTAGTTGCGTTCCAGCTTGATGCGCACGGCATCGGGGTACTCTTTTTCAAATTCCAGAATGTTGCGGATGTCGGCGCCGCGGAAGCCGTAGATCGACTGGTCGGGATCGCCGATGACGCAGAGATTCTTCTCCTTCCGGGCCAGCAGCGTGATCAGCAGGTACTGGGCGTGGTTGGTGTCCTGGTACTCGTCGACGTGCAGGTAGCGCCAGGTCTGCTGATACCGTTCCAGCACGTCGGGCTTCTCGCGATAGAGGCGCACCGTCTCCAGGATGAGGTCGTCGAAGTCGAGCGCATTGCACGAGAGCAGGGCGCGCTGGTAGCGATCGTACGCCTGGATGATGCGCGCCATGCGGTCGCCGGTCGCCTGCGGCAGGGCATCCGCCGGCGTGAGCGCCTCGGACTTGAACCGGCTGACGTACGAGAGCGCGGCGCGGGCTTTGACTTCCGCTTCATCGATGTGGAGCTCGTGCAGCACGGTCTTCATCAGCTTCTCCTGATCGTCGGAGTCGTAGATGACGAACGAGCGGTCGCGGCCCAGGCGCTCGATGTCGCGGCGCAGGATGCGGGCGCACAGCGAGTGGAAGGTGCCCATCACGGGGAGCCTGCCGGAGCCGAACGACCACGGACCGGGGTCCTGGCCTTCCTCGATGCGCAGGAGCGCGCGGATGCGTTCCTGCATCTCGCGGGCGGCCTTGTTCGTAAAGGTGACCGCCAGGATCTGCCACGGCGGGATGCCCTCGCGCATCAGGCGCGCGATGCGGTGGGTCAGTGCGCGGGTCTTGCCGGAGCCGGCGCCCGCCAAGATCAGCACGGGCCCGTCCGTGTGGAGGACGGCTTGGCGCTGCTCTTCATTGAGCGGGTCGAGGAGGGGGTCGAGGGCGGGGGAGGACACGGGGAGGGATAGTACGGATACGCGACCCGGCGCGCGACCAAGTATGCCTGACAAATGGAGACGACCCCCCTACCGGAGCGTCTCGTCGAGCAGCTCTTCCGCTTCGCTGAGCGTGCTGCCCGGGACTGCGGGGCGGGGGGAGACCAGCTTCTGCACTTCGATATTCTGCGCGGTGAGCTGGGACACGATCTTCTTGATCTCACCGGCGGCGACGGCAGCCTTCGCATTCATCGGCTGCTTCTTCAGCGCGACTTCCTCGGCGAGCTGCGGATGGTTCTTCTGCGTTTTCTGCAGCAGGTCGATGCCCATCTTTGACAGGACGATGTCCGTGGCGTTGCGCAGGTGGATGTGGAAGTCGAGCTCCGCGATCAGCTGCACGATGTTCTCGCGCTCCTGCGGATCCATGGTCTCGGCGAATTCGTAGAGCGTGATGTGCTTGAGACTGGCCAGGACAGCCGGGATTGCCTCCGGCGCAATCACGAAGACGTGGTAGCCCTCGGAGACGTAGTGGTGCCTCTTCAGCTCGCTGACGGCTTGCGTGGGGACCACGAGGAAGATCCACTTGTAGATGCGGTCGTCCTCTTTCACCTTCGCTACGGTGTCTTCCACCTGCTTGGTGATATAGGTCTGCAGGCTCTTGGCCTTGGAGACCTTGGCATCAAAGATGACGTACTGGCCGAGGAACTCGATCATGAAGTCGGGCTTCAGTGAGCCGTCGAAACCTTCGGGCAGTTGCGTATTGGTGTAAGAGGAGAAAGAAATGGCCGGCTGCTTGCAGAGATCCGTCAGGAGCGAGATGACGGCATTCTCGTGCTCCGCCCACAGACGGTCGCGCTCTTCTTCCGCTTGCCGGCGCGCTTCTTCGTCTTCCCGGATGACGCGCTGACGCTCTTCCTCCAGCTTGCCCTTGGCGGCCTCCAGCTTGCCGAGACGATCGTCGAACTCCTTCTCCCGCCGCTTCTCCTCCGCCTGGAAATGCTGCACTTCCCCCTGTAGACGGTCGCGTTCCTGCCGCAGTGCCTTGAGGTCGCTCTCCAGTGTCTTGTACGTGTCGTAGAGCTGCTTGCCCTTCTCGCTGACCTTTTCCTTCTCCCTGTAGAGTTCGTCGTTTTCCGCCTTCAGTGCGCCGATTTCCTCGATCTTCCGGTCGTACTCGGCCTTGAGCCGGTCGTACTCGCCGTGATCGTCTGCCGGCTGTGGCCGTATCTGCAGGTACAGATTGGCGGCCAGCCCGCCGAGCACGAGGAATCCCAGAATCCAGAGGGCGATATCCATAGAGGAAGGGGAGGAAGGAGGGGGATCGTAGCATGCCCGCCGCCCGTACCGTAGTCCCCGGGTGAACGAGAGTCCACTCACTTTCGCTTGCATTTTCCGCACGGATACGTACAATGCCGTCCTGTCCGCGCTCCGCTTGTGCGAAGTCCGCCATCCGGGGCCCGGCGCGTCTTTTTGCTCCTGTCCTCTTTCCTTTCCGCTCCCATGGCCCTCAAGCACAAGCAGAAGAAAAAGCTGATTTCCTCCACTCAGATCCACGAGAAGGATACGGGCTCGCCCCAGGTCCAGATCGCCATTTTGACCAAGGAAATCACGCTACTGACCCAGCATCTGCAGGAGCACAAGAAGGACCATTCCGCCCGCCGGGGCCTGCTGGGCAAGGTGGCCCAGCGCCGCAAGATGCTCACCTACCTGCGCATGAACAAGCCGGAGGAGTACCAGAAGGTGCTGGAGGCGCACGGACTCAAACGTTAGTTCGTTCTTTCGTTGATTCGTTTTTCGTTGTTCGTTTTTGGGTTGCTGTTGCATGCAGCAAGCTCACAACGAGAAACGATAAACGAGTAACGAGATAACGAGATAACGAGATAACGAGATAACGAGATAACAAATTTGGTGTATACTTCTTTTCCATGACTCTTCCTCGCAAGCATCTCAGCGATCTCTACGATCTCTTTGCGCAGATCGAAAGCCGCGAGGAGGCGAAGATGCTGCTGGATGATCTCCTGACGCCGCAGGAATTGGACAGCCTGGCCGAGCGGTGGCAGTTGATTCAGGAACTGGACAAAGGAACCCCGCAGCGCGACATCGCGGAGAAGCTGCATGTCAGCATCAGCAAGATCACCCGGGGATCGCGGATGCTGCAGTACGGGAGCGGGGGGTTCAAGCATTTTTTGGAGAAGAAGAACAAAGGAAAATGACCAAATCCCAAATCCCAATGACCAAGAATCTATGAGAGAATTGGTTATTGGTGCTTGGTCATTGGTCATTCGGATTTTACCCTTGCTTTCCCGTGCGCGGTCTGTAATGATGTAACGGTACATGAGATCATTATGACTCTCTTTCAAGTATTTGATCGGCAAGGTGATTCGCCTGATGTACCCGTATTTCAATCGGAGGTGCGCGATGTTGCAGAACAGTTTCGGAGATCACCCGCATCATTTATTCCTGCATATTTACGCAGACAGACGTATGACTTGTTTGTAATAGAAAGACAAAAGTCATCCACATGGCGCCCGGCGGGTTTCTGAGCGTAGCGCATTGAGGATGCCATCACCCGTCCCCAGCGCGCTCCGCTCAGGCGGGGCGTTTTCTGTGCACGGTGCATAGGAAGCAATTGTGGTCTTTTCCAGCAAAGAGGGGAAAAGTATGTGGGATACGTATGATTTGCGAAGAATGAATGAGGAGGCGGCAGCTCGCGCGTGGCGGCTCGAGCAAGAGCGCCGCAGGAAGAAGGTGGCGATGCGGCGTACGAAGAAGCCCATTCATCCGAGGGGCAAAAAGCCCGGCACACCGCCACCACTTCCCCCTGCGTATGGAGGATGGTTGCTGGATTGACCGCCGCCCCCTCCCGGTCTTGTGTCGGGAGGGGTTTTTCTGGCATTGCGGATGAAGGCGCTGCATCCTATTCCCCCATGACATCCCGCATTCTTCCTCCCGCTTTCTTTGCCCGACAGCCCGTCCAGCAGGTCGCGCAGGAGCTGTTGGGCAAGTCGCTCGTGCGGGAGATCGATGGCGCAGAGCACCGCGTGACGATCATCGAGACGGAGGCCTACGACGGGGAGGAGGATCAGGCGTGCCATGCGCGGTTTGGCAGGACGAAGCGCACTGCCGTGATGTACGGCCCGGCGGGGCACTGGTACGTGTACCTGTGCTACGGCATGCACTGGATGCTGAATGTCGTGACCGGTCCGGAGGATACGCCCGCTGCCGTGCTGATCCGGGGGGCGGGGGCGTGGGACGGGCCGGGGAAGCTGACGCGGGGGCTGGGGATCGACGGCGCACTCAACGGGCTGCCCGCCGACCGTTTTTCGGGCCTGTGGATCGAGGATCGCGGCATCGTTGTTCCTTCTGCGGGCATCATCCGCACGCCGCGCATCGGAGTGGCGTATGCGGGAGAATGGGCGGAGAAGCCGTGGAGATACGTTCTGGAGGTGGGAATGGATAATGGACAATGTATAATTGATAATGACGGAGGAGACGAATAAAAAATGTACAATGCAAAATGTGAACGCGCCTATGAGTCGGAGCGTCAGACAATGCTATCGGTATTCATAAGTCACAAGTCTTGGAAAGTGCTTCCGTGCTACACTCCGCGCCATGCGCCCCGCATTTCTCCGGGATCTGGCCATCATCAGCATCGTGTCCCTCGTCGTGTTCGGCGGGATCGCCGCGTATTACCAAGGCGCTTTCCGTCGTCCGTCTGCCGGCCAGCAGGTGATGATGCCTCCGGTGGTGTTTGCGCCCGTCCTATCGCAGGAAGACAGTCTCGACATTGCCGAACCGGATCCGTTGGATGATCTCCTGACCCACAATTCAACATTGTATCGCAATGATCGTCTCGGCTTTTCCCTGCTCCTTCCCAAGGAAATCATCAGCTTGGACGGAGGCTGCACGCAGAGCGGGTCGGTGGCGCGGGTGCATTCGGCGGCGGTTGCGGTGCGGGCGTACGAGGAGGGTGATCGTGTCATCATTGCGCAGGCGGAGAGCTGGACGACAGACGGCCGGACCTGCACGCGGTGGGAAACAACACCGGACACACTTGCAGACTTCGTGCCGCACTATCGCTGGACCATCACGGGTTTCCGGGCAACGGATCAAGAGGATATTGATCGGTGGTTGACGGAGGCGCTCGGTCCCGGCTGCCGCGTGCTGTCCCTGACGCCAGCTCCTTTCCCCGGTGTGCAGCAGGCGGAGATCAGCCGCTACGATGAAGAATGCATGAATTACGCGAACTTCAAACATCTATTGTACATGCACCCGGAGCGTGGACGCGGACTCTTCTTTGCTCTGGGGCAGGAAGCAGCCTTCTGGCGCTCCGCCGATGAACGATCCTACGATCTCGAAATGCTCGCGAGTCTGCGGGTAGAGTAGAGGTATTCGATGATTGCCCGTATATCCATTCGCTATCTTATGGTGCGAGTGGCCCGCGGTTGATGCCACGACAACCATTCGTGAAACAGTCATATTCTCCGTACGTCGGAGCGTCCCAACGCAAGATGTGGCCCATCGTTTGCAGGTATTCACGTTGCAATGCGGCAAGGGCAAACAAGACGACGAAGAGGAAGAGGAGGAGGTGCATCCGTTTCGGCATGACACCATGCTATCTCCTTGCTCCGGAATAATCGATCCCACTGCAGCCCGATAGTACGTTCTGCTGCCGGGCCGGCTTGATCATGTTTTATTCTACGTCTTGCTGCTTCGTGGCCTCTGTGGTGATGCCGGCGTTGTGGGCGGCGCGGCGCAGCCGTTCATCCAGAGTGATGAGGGGCAGGTGGAGGCGTTCTGCCAGGTGCAGGTAGGCGGCATCGTACGGCGAGAGGTCGCGCGCGCGGGCGAAAGCGGTGAGTTCCGCAGTGGTGAGAGACAGGCTGCCGGGGTCCACCGTCCACTCCAGCGCGTCGAGGAGTTCGGTCCAGCTGCGGATCTGCTGCGGCGTCGCCCGGCCGCGCTTCTCGGCCGCCAGCAGCGCGTGACAGATTTCATGGACCCAGTGCGGAGGGACCACGATCTCGCGCCGGGGCAGAAGATCGAGCAGGGGCAGAGCATCGGCGCCTTCATCATCGAGGAACCAGGAGAGCGCCGCAGAGGCGTCGAGAACGAGGCGGCGTTCGGTCATGCGGGGGAGTCGCGGCGGGTGCGTCCTTCCGTGATCAGTGCCCGGATAGTGGTGTCTCCCAGGGCGGGGCGGCGGTGGGCGCGCAGGCGCCGGATGGCCTCCGCGCGGGAGAGACGCCTGGGTTCCTCCGCAGGGACGATGCGGGCAATGAGGCGGCCGTGCCAGGTGATGCCGATGCTCTCGCCGGCCCGTACCCGCCGCATCAGGCGCGAGGCATGCGTTTTGAGTTCGTAGGTACCCACGCGGGTCATAGGGGAGAGGAGAAATGAAACTGGTCTGATACTAGTCTATCTTTTATCCAGCGGGCATGCAAGGGCATCGGCGGCAACTTCCTTTTCCATCCTTGCCTTTTCCGCTACACTTGCTGCGCTCTTTACCCGCACCGCTCTTCCTCCCGGACCCTGGATGTACGCGCGAGTGGCTTCGATCCGCCCTTCACGTGTGCACCCAAGCGACGGGGAGAAGGGTCCGTGCCCTTCTTTTCCCCCTCATCGGTATGTTTGAACAGAAAGAGTACTCCCTGCAACTGGGAGACGAGTCGCTGGTGATCAAGACCGGCGCCATCGCGCGGCAGGCCAACGCCTCCGTGCTCTGCCAGATGGGCGACACCGTGTCGCTGGGCAACGTCACCGTCTCGGCCCGCGTCCGCGACGGCGTGGACTTCCTGCCGCTGCAGCTGGTCTACCAGGAGAAATTCTACGCCGGCGGCCGGATCGCCGGATCACGCTTCCGCAAGCGGGAGGGCCGCCCCGCCGATGCCTACGTGCTGATGGGGCGCGTCGTGGACCGCGCGCTGCGTCCGATGCTTCCCAAGCACATGCGCAACGACATCCAGGTGTTCTGCACGGTCTTGAGCTACGACTTTGAGCACGAGCACGACGTGGCGTCTGCCAATGCCGCGAACCTCGCCATGGCCATCAGCGACTGCCCGGCGGACGGGCCGCTGGGATCCGTGCGCGTGGGGATGATCGGCGGCGAGCTGGTTCTCAACCCCAGCCGCGAGGCGCGGACAAAGAGCGACCTCGATCTCTTCCTGACGGCGTCGTTGGACCGCGTGGTCATGATTGAAGCGGGAGCCAACGAACTGCCCGAAGAGGAGATCCTGCGCGCCATCGAATTCGGCAAGAAGTGGGCGCAGAAGATCGCACGGTTCTTCGCAGACATCCAGCAGGAGATCGGCAAGCCGAAGATGGAGATCGCGGCTCCCTATACGCACGACGAAGGACTGAACATCCTCAAGGACTGGGCGCTGCCGGCTATTACCAAAGCCATCAAGGATGATCTGGGCAAGGCGGAGCGCCGGGCCGTCTTCAATCAGTACATGAACGACGCGGCGGCCAAGCTGGAGGAAACTTTTGGCAAGGCTGAGGGCAACGAGGAATTGGCTGCGCTCTACGCCCACGCGCCGGCCCTCGTCGACAAGATCATCAAGGGCGAGATGCGCCGCCTGATCCTGGAGGAAGGCATCCGCATGAGCAGCCGCAAGGTCGATCAGATCCGCCCCCTGGGCGCGATGGTCGACGTCCTGCCGCGCCGCGTGCACGGATCGGGACTGTTCCAGCGCGGCGAGACGCAGGCGCTGACCACCTGCACGCTGGGAGCCCCGGGCGACAAGCAGCTTATCGAAGGCATGGAAGGGGAGGAGGAACTGCGCTATATGCACCACTACAACTTCCCGCCTTTCTCCGTGGGTGAAACCAGCAACCGCCTGTTCGTGGGCAACCGCGAGATCGGGCACGGCAACCTCGCGCAGCGGGGCATCGAGCCGGTGCTGCCCAAGGAGGAGGATTTCCCCTACACCATCCGTACCGTCACGGAGATCCTGGAATCCAACGGGTCAAGTTCCATGGCGGCGACCTGCGGTTCCACGCTGGCCCTCATGGCGGCGGGCGTCCCCATCAGCTCTCCCGTGTCGGGCATCGCGCTGGGACTGGTGTCCGACGAAGAGAAGGACCAGTATGTGATCCTCTCGGACCTGCAGGATGAGGAGGATTTCGGCGGGGACATGGACTTCAAGGTGACGGGGACGGCCCGGGGCGTCACGGCCATCCAGATGGACATCAAGATCAAGGGGCTGCCCGATCATGTGTTCCAAGAAGCGCTGGAACGGGCCAAGTCCGGCCGGTCGATCATCCTGGCAGCCATGCTGCAGGCGATTGCCGGGCCGCGCACAGAGCTCTCTCCCTTTGCGCCGCGCATCGAGACGATCCAGATCGATCCCGAGGACATCCGCATCGTCATCGGCAAGGGCGGAGAGACCATCCAGAAGATCACGGGCGACCTGGGGGTGGAGATCGACATCGAGGACAGCGGGCTCATCTTCATCACCTCGGTCAACGGCGAGGCCATGGCGAAGGCCAAGGAGTGGATCCAGGGGCTGGTGGCCAAGCCGGAGGTCGGCGCGGTCTACGACGCCACCATCACGCGCATCATTCCGGGAGTCGGCGCCATCGCGGAGTTCCTCCGCGGCAAGGACGGCATGATCCACATCAGCGAATTGGCATGGAGCCGCACGGAGAACGTCGAGGACGTCGTGAACGTGGGCGACACCGTGCAGGTGAAGTGCGTGGAGTACGACGCCATCGAGGGCCGCACGCGCCTCTCGCTCAAGCAGATGAGCGCCCCGCCCGAGGGCTACCGCGCTCCTCCTCCCCGCATGGGCGGCGGAGGCGGGGGATTCCGCGGCGGACGGCCCGGTGGCGGCGGACGCGGCCCGCGGCGCTGAAGCGCCATGCTTTCCACAGAGTGTCATGGATGCTTCCCGCGCCATGACACTTTTGGTTACCCCGCCACCAGCACGATCTGCGCCGCCAGGAAGCAGGCGTACACGGCGCACATCACCATGCCCTCGCGGCGGCTCAGCACATCGTGGGAACGGGCGAAGAGGAGGAAGAGCACCAGGCCCAGCAACAGCACCAGGAAGCTGATGACGAATTCGCCCTGATGCACCGCGAACGTGCCGTTCACGATCGCCAGCAGGCCGAAGAGCACCGCGTTGGCCGCGCTCGATCCCAGGTAGTCGCCGAAGGCGATGTCCGCATGGCGCGAGAGGACCGAGCGGATGGCGATGATTAGCTCCGGGACGTTGGTGCCGATGGAGAGCACCAGCAATCCGGCGATGGAGACCGGGACGCCCCAGCGGGTGGTGAAGAAGATGGATTCCTCCACCAGCAGATTGCCCGCGATGAAGATGATGACAGCCGCCAGCGTGATGTGCACCAGGTCGATGAGCGTGGCGCGGCGCTTGTGCGTGATTTCCTCGCGGACCTCCGCGACGGTTTCCTCCACGGTTTCCTCGAAGGACCGCTTCTTGCGCAGGCGGTAGAGGAGCGTGACGTAGACCAGCAGGATGAGGAGGCCCTCCTGCGGCAGCACGATGCCATCGACGGTGACGAGGGCGGGCAGCAGGATGATGGCGAGCGTGTGGAGCAAATTGCCGGGACTCAGCGCATTGGAGAGCGAAATCCCGCCCGAGAAGACCGCCAGCAGCGGGATGATCAGCAGGAAGATGACGATGGACGCGCCCACCAGGTTGCCCGCCGAGACCTGCGGGATGCCTTTCAAGGTGGAGTTGAACGCGACGGACATCTCCCCGATGGTGGTCATGAAGCCCAGCACGAAGAACGCGACGGCGAAGCCCGGCTTGTCGTAGCGGTGCGCCACGCGGTCGACGGCGGCGATCACCGTCCCCGACAGGATCCAGATGACGCCGAGGGCCAGGAAGAAGGAGAGGGCGTGGGTGAAGAGCATGGATGACGGAAGAATTTCAACTGTCAAATTTCCAATTTCCAACGTCCTATCGATCTGCGCTTTCCTTCCGTTGCAGCTCTATGGCTTGGGCCAGCTGATGCAATCGTTCGCGCGTGTCTGCCCGCAGTTCCTCCCGCTCGTCGAGGTAGGGGGAGAGTTCGGGGGCGACCGTGGGGGCGGAGGAGAGTGTTGTCATCGCTCCAGTATAGCACGGATGCCGCTTTCTGCCCAGCGGCTAGCCTTTCCCCAGGGCTTTGCCGTACGCCCAGCGGAGGCCGGCGACGACTCCCGCCACCGCAAAGGCACCCAGCGTGAGTTGCAGGACGGAGTACCCGGCAATCTCGGCTCCGAAGACATCACTGGCCGCATTGAGTGGGACAGGGGAGGAAGGTGGCAAGGACTAGGAGGACAGAATGAAGGAGGATTCGTGCGCAGGTGCTTGTTGGGATTTGGGTTTGGAAGCAACGGATGCGGCAGGGTGTGATAGGGTAGATGGTGTGAGTGCGGCTGACATGCGTGCATGGTTGAGATGCTGAAGATTAGCGATTGGTTGGTGTTTGAAGCCCAAGAGATTGTCGGTCACATCCATAATGGCATCGCCCGGGAGACGGGCTGCGCTGAGAAGAGTGCGAATAGGATGGATGACATTATTTTTGGCGATCAATCCTATATCACGGCCTATCCACGTATGTGTAGGGCGTTCAATCTTTTCATCGAATGCACCTCCAATAACATCGTCCGGCAGTACGGTGATTGCGTATATAGCTGCTGCAAATGGTCCAGCCAGTATCTTTACCGGATCTTTTTCCTTCCATCCTTGTTTGAAGTATGTTCCCCACATATCTTTGCTCGCTACTCGCAGGTTAGGCCCAACTTCTTTGAAGAAAGATAGAATTCGCCGTTCCCCGTTTGCCGCTGCGGAAAATCGGTGCAGGTGCATCCTGTCATTATAGGCACACATTCGGCATTTTTGCAGGAGGATTCCCTACTTTTTTACCGTCTATGATTTGTGGTTTTGGCTTGGCAGAGCAAAAAAAGACCGCCCGAAGGCGGTCAATTTTTTAGGTGAAAGAGAAAGAGCAGAGACCCGTGGAATTCGGGACCGCGACTTTATACAGAAGGCGGGTGGAGGATGCAAGAGAAAATTCGAATGACAAAGTTCCAATTTCCAATTTCCAATTTGCGCTTTTCCTTGGGTAGTTGACATTTGGCATTGGACATTCGTTTTCCGCTACACTCCTCCCATGCTCGATAAGGCCTACGATCCGCAGTCGGTGGAAGACCGCATCTACCGGATGTGGGAGGAATCCGGGGCGTTTACGGCGGATGCGCAGTCCCAGAAGGAACCCTTTACCATCAGCATGCCGCCGCCCAACGCTACGGGGCAGCTGCACCTGGGCCATGCGGTCATGCTGGCGCTGGAGGATATCTTCATCCGCTTCGCCCGCATGCGGGGCAAGGAGGCGCTCTGGGTGCCCGGCACGGACCACGCGGCCATCGCCACGGAGAACGTTGTCATCCGGCAACTCAAGAAGGACGGCATGAAGGATCCGCGCAAGGAGCTGGGCCGCGACAAGCTGGTGGCTGCCATTGCGGAGTTCGTGGAGGAGAGCCGCGGCACCATCCGCAATCAGGTGCGCAAAATGGGGGCGAGCTGCGATTGGTCCCGGGAGCGCTACACCTTCGAGCCGGCGCTCAACCGGCTGGTCAACGAGGTGTTCAAGCAGATGTACGAGGACGGCCTCATCTATCGCGGGCACCGCATCGTCCACTGGGATCCGGGCCTGCAGACTACCGTCAGCGATGACGAAATCGAGCGCAAGGAGGAGAAGGCGCCGTTTTACACGTTTCAGTACGGCCCCTTCCGGATCGCCACGGCCCGCCCGGAGACGAAGTTCGGCGACAAGTACGTGGTCATGCACCCCGAGGACGAGCGGTACTTCGATTTCAAGCACGGCGATACCTTCGAAGCGGAGTGGATCAACGGACCCGTGCGGGCGACGGTCATCAAGGACGCAGCCATCGACCCGGATTTCGGGACCGGCGTGATGACCATCACCCCCTGGCACGATGCCGCGGACTTCGAGATCGCCGAGCGCCACGGGTTGGAGAAGGAGCAGATCATTGATGAGACCGGCAGGTTGCTTCCGGTGGCGGGGGAGTTTGCGGGGATGCCGATCGCCGAGGCCCGACCGCTGGTCGTGGAGAAGTTGCGGGCGAAGGGACTGCTCATTAAAGTGGACGAAGAGTATGTACACAATATTGCTACGAACTCCCGGGGAGGCGGGATTATCGAACCGCAGATCAAGTTACAGTGGTTCATCGATGTGAATAAAAAAGTTGTGCAGTGGCCCCCCTTCGTCAGCCCGAGGCTGACTACGGAGGGGGAACAAAGGTCATTGATGAGTCTCAAGCAAGTCATGCACTCCGTGATCCACCACGGGGACATCACGATCATCCCGGAACGGTTCAACCGGACGTACTTCCACTGGATCGATAATCTGCGCGACTGGTGCATCA
>CAYZGJ010000031.1:0-13851 GCA_964478005.1 uncultured Candidatus Peribacteria bacterium | reverse complement strand
TTACTTCGCCACGAACGCCGTCGCCCCCAGCCACGCCAGATCGAACACCGCCTTCATCGTCCGCGCAAAGGTCGCGCTCTCCACGAGGAGTCCCAGCAGTTCATCCTTCTTGAGCGACACGACGCCGACGGTGTTGCCGAAGATGAGGATCTCGTTGTCGAAGGGGAACTGCTCCTTATTCACCAGCAGGATCTCCATGAGGTTGGGGTCGAACTTCCTGGGCAGCAGCGGATCGATGGCGTGCACGCTCTCCACGGTATTGGGCGAGAGGTACCGGCTCTTGATTCCCTTGCCCAGCCGCTCCTGCGTGTAGGCGCGGAAGAAGTCAGGGAAGAAATCCGTGACGGTCTTCAGGTCCGTGTAGCCGAGAATTTCACTCTCGGCGGAAAGCGACTCGGTGAACACGCGCTCCACCCCTTCCCGCCCCTCGTAGAAGCGGATCTTCGGCTTGAAGCCCTCCGCGTGCACCAGCGACTGCAATTGCGGGAGCAATCCTTTGGTGATGTTCACCTTCTCCTGCATCAGCTGCAGCAGCCGCTCGGGCTGCTCCGGGGCGAAGCACTTCACTCCGCCCTTGTCGTAGCGGCTGAGCAACCGCTTGCGCAGGAGTTTCTCCAGCGTGTGGTAGCACCCCACGCGCTGCACGCCCGCTTTCTTGGCAATGACCGACACCGGCCCGCCGTTGATCTCCAGGCAGGCCAGGTACACGCGCGCTTCCTCTTTACTGAGGCCCAGTTTGGTGAGTTCTGCGATCATGATGGGCTTGTTGGCTTTTGGCTGTTGGCTGTTGGCCTTTGCAGCGTTTTGATGAAGCTGCCTATCTGCTTGGCAAGCTGTTCTGCCGCTCTTTCAATCGTATCTGCCTGTTCCTGAGTCAGGAAACCATCATCAATGGCAGCATCGAACCCTGCCATGACTTCATTGAGCGATCCAATTGCCATACGCAAGAACTGGGCGAAATCTTTGTCCGTTCCCTTGGCAGAGCCTTCTGCAATATTGAGCATCGTCGAAAGTGCGGACCGATGAATCTGATCAATCAACCTGAAGCGTTCCTCGGCAGGAAACTGCTGCAGCTGTTTGCGTACCAGCTGGCGAAATCCACGAGCTTCCTTGTAGATGGTAAAATCCCGGAATCGAAATGTCTTCATGGCGAAGGGGGAAAGCCACAAGCCAATTGCCAATAGCCACTAGCTATTATACTCTTTTGTAGAAATTTTTCTACAGAATTTGAACGTCCATTTTTGGCTTATTACAAACAAATATCTATCAGTCATCTTCCTCCTGTTCGACAGTTTTGACTGGACGTGGGACACTGCGAATCCTGGGCCGTCACTGTGTGCTCAGGATTTTTTCGAAAGACTTTTCTGCCTTTTCTCCCTTTTCTTACCTTTCTGCCTTCCCTCCGATGCCCACCGCCTCCTCCCGCACCGCCACTCTCCTGGGCAGCAATACGATTTCCATCTCATCGAGACGCGGGTCCATATTGCCGATCTGGGTGGAGAGAAGCGATATCTGCCGACGCAATACTTCCAAGCTCTCTTGTGTATCCTTTCGCAAGGTTTGGATTCCCGTGAGCAACTCCGCACGAACCTGTTCAATTTTTTGCAGCATACGCTGTTCCATCCCCTGCATGTGCCGGAGAAGAATCGCCGGTGTGATGTCCTGGTCATCCGCCATGGATCGTCATGCTATGCCTCTCCAAAATGGAGAGCAATCCATCCGCAGAACTTTCTTTCCCACATTTTCGATTTTCTCTTCCCCAAGCCACTTTTCCCGTTCTTTCTCTCGATAGAACATCTTCGTCATTTTTCATTTCGCATTTTGCATTTTCCATTATCAATTATCCATTCATCTATGCAGCAGACTTGCGCCAGCCCATGGTGTTCCCAAACCTTCCAGATCACCGATGACGATCTCGCGTTCCTGGAGAAAGTCAGCCCGGAATTCAACGGAAAGAAGGAGCTGATCCCGCCGCCGACGCTGTGTCCGGAGTGCAGGATGCAGCGGAGGATATGCTGGAGAAATGAACGTCATCTGTATCACCGAACCTGCACGGCAACGGGAAAAACGATCATCTCCAATTATTCCCCGGAGAAGGAGTTTCCGGTGTACGAAAAAACCCATTGGTTCAGTGATCAGTGGAATCCGCTCGAATATGGGAGGAATATGGATTTTTCAAAGACATTCTTTGAAAACTTCCGCGCACTGCAGCGCGTGGTGCCACGGTTCATGGTGCAGCAGCAGGAAACAATGGAAAACAGCGATTTCTGCAATCTGGCAAGCAACTGCAAGGATTGTTATCTGATTTTCGATTCTGATTTCTGCCGCGATTGCCTGTATGGAAACGTCGTAAAGCACTGCGAGGATTGCATCGACTGCTCCTTCATCTCGAAGTGCCGGTACTGCTATGAATGCACCGACTGCAAGAACAACCATAATCTTCACTATTCTCGTAACTGTGACAATTGCAGCGATTCCATCTTCCTGGAGAGCTGCCGAGGATGCCGCAGCTGTGCTTTTTCCATCAATCTCACCAATCAGGAATTCGTTTTTGCGAACAAGAAAATGAGCGAACAGGAATATCGGGGCGCACTCCAAAACATGCACCTGCAGTCGCACACGCATGTCACAAAGTACCTCAGTGAATTCCCTCCCTACTGTGCGCAGCAGATTCACAAGTACATGCAGGGACAGAACAATGAACAGGTATCGGGCGACCACATCTATCAATCCAAGAACGTGCATCAAAGCTATAACATCGAAGAGAGCTGGGACGTACGGTACTGCGACAACCTCATCACAGCGCGCGACTGCATGGATGTCTCCTCGTTTGGCGAAAAGATCGAGCAGATGTACGAATGCTCCACGATCGGACTCAACTCTCAATCCTGCTCTTTTTGTTTCACGTCGGTGGTCAATGCAAGCCATCTACTGTACTGCGACACATGCTACACAAGCAAAAATTGCTTCGGATGCGTCGGATTGAATCGCAATGAATATTGCATTTTAAACAAACAATACTCAAAGGAAGAATATGATGAGCTCGTACCTGGAATCATCGACCATATGCGCAATACCGGCGAGTGGGGGGAGTATTTTCCTGCATCTCTCAGCCCCTTTGGCTACAACGAAACAGTGGCGATGGAGTACTTTCCACTCACGGATGAGGAAGTGCATGCACGAGGTTGGGGTTGGCACCATGAAGCGGATGGCAAGAAAGATAGTTACTTAGGACCGATGGTTTCCATCCCTGATGATATCCATGATGCGAACGATGACATCACCAAGCAGATCCTGAAGTGCGAGGTGACGGGGAAGCCCTACAAGATTATCCCGCAGGAGCTGAAGTTCTACCGGGAGATGGGCATCCCGATTCCGCGGAAGTGTCCCGACCAGCGGCACAAGGAACGCATGGCATTGAGGAACCCGCGGAAGCTGTGGAACCGGGAGTGCATGAAGTGCGGGAAAGATATTCAGACGACGTATGCACCCGCAAGGCCGGAAATAGTGTATTGCGAAGAATGCTACCTCGCTTCCGTGTACTAATCCTTTCCCTGCCACATTTTTCATTTCACATTTTGCATTTTGCATTTTCCATTATCCATTCTCCATTCGTCCCCATGCAGCAGACTTGCGCCAGCCCATGGTGTTCCCAAACCTTCGAGATCACCGAGACCGACCAACGCTTCTATGCCGAAACCGGTCCCGTCATCGCGGGGACGCTCCATCCCCTCCCCCTCCCCGACCTCTGCCCCGGCTGCCGGATGCAGCGGCGCATCGCGCACCGGAATTTCTTCCACCTCTGCCACCGCACCTGCGACCTGACCGGCAAGCGCATCATCTCCATGTACGATGAATCCGCACCATTCCCCGTCTATGAGATGCATGCGTGGTGGAGCGATCAGTGGGATGCGCTGCAGTACGGACGTGACGTTTCCTTCGACCGGCCGTTCTTCGAGCAATTGTCCGAACTCTTCTCCAGTGTCCCGCGCATGTCGATCATGAACACGAACTGTGAGAATACTGACTTCTGCAACTTCTCCTTCCAGAGCAAGAACTGCTATCTCATCGGCGGGAACGTGGGAAACGAAGACTGCTGCTACGGCCACATCGTCTGGCAGAGCAAGGACTGCTTCGACTGTCTGTACGTCTACCGCTGCAGCTGGTGCTACGAATGCACCGACTGCGTGGACTGCTACGGACTGGCGTTCTCCCGTGCATGCGACAACTGCAGCGAGTCATACTTCCTCAGTGAGTGCTCGGGCTGCACGCAATGCTTCGGCTGCACGGGATTGAAGAACAAGCAGTACCACTTCTTCAATGAGCCATTGCAGAAAGAGGAATACGAACGGCGACTGGCGGAGTTCGACGCGGGCTCGCGCTCACTGATGCGGGCGGCACAGGCGCAGGGGGAGCAGATGGTCGACGACCGGATCGTGAAGCACCTGCACGGCGTGAACAACGAGAACGTCACGGGCGACTATCTGTACAACTGCCAACGCGTATTTGATTCCTTCGATGCAAAGAATTGTCAGGATTGTCGCTTCCTGGCGACTGCGGAATCGTTCTCTGATTGCCAAGACTGCAACTACTGCCCTGCGCAGAGCGAGCGCTGCTGCGAGTGCATGGCTGTCAGCGGGCAGCGCATCATCGGGTGCCACAATGTGAATAGCTGCAATGATATGACACACTGCCAGGACTGCTTCTTCTGTCGCGATTGCTTTGGATGCGAAGGCTTGAAGAACAAGCAATACTGCATTTTGAACAAGCAATATTCAAAGGAAGAGTACGAGGCTCTGGTGCCCAAGATCATCGAGCGCATGCGACAGCGCGGAGAGTTCGGATCATTCTTCCCCGTGCCCCTCTCCCCGTTCGGCTACAACCAGACGATGGCGCAGGAGTACTTCCCGCTCACGCGAGAGGAGGTAAAAGCGCGCGGCTGGCGGTGGGTGGAAGAAGTCGACCGATCGGACCAGTACATGGGAGCCGACACGCCCGTCCCCGACAGTGTCCGCGACGCATCCGACGACATCTGCAACACGATCTTCCGCTGCGCCGTGACGGGTAAACCGTTCAAGATCATCCCGCAAGAGTTGGAATACTGCCGATCCCGCAACCTTCCGCTCCCCGACCGCTGCTTCGACCAGCGGCACAAAGAGAGAATGGCATTGCGCAACCCGCGGAAGCTGTGGAACCGGGAGTGCTTGAAGTGCGGGAAAGATATTCAGACGACGTATGCACCCGAAAGACCGGAAATAGTGTATTGCGAAGAATGCTACCTTGCCTCTGTCTATTAAGCCGCTATGCCCACTGCCTTCTTCAGCATCGGTATCTGCACAACCTCCAGATCGTCGAGACGTTCGTCGAGATTGCCGATTTGCACTGAAAGGAGTTCAACCTTGCGTTCCAACTGGCTCAAGCGTGCATTGATCTCATCAAAACGAACATCTATCTTCTCAAATTTCATCATTATGCGCTGTTCCATGGCCTGCATCTGCGCCGTAAAATCGCCGCGCATCGCCATAATGTGCTTGAGGAGGATTGCCGGTGTGATGTCCTGGTCGTCCGCCATGGATCGTCATGCTATGCCTCCCCCAAACGCAGAGCAATCCATCCGCAGAACTTTCTTTCCCACATTTTCGATTTTCTCTTCCCCAAGCCACTTTTCCCGTTCTTTCTCTCGATAGAACATCTTCGTCATTTTTCATTTCGCATTTTGCATTTCCCATTATCCATTATCCATTCATCTATGCAGCAGACTTGCGCCAACCCATGGTGTTCCCAAATCTTCGATATCACCGATGACGATCTCGCGTTTCTGGAGAAAGTGTCGCCGGAGTTCAACGGGAAGAAGGAACTGATCCCGCCGCCCAGCTTGTGTCCGCAGTGCCGGTTGATCCGTCGACTATGCGAGCGCAACACGCGGAACCTCTACTACCGCAAGTGCGACCTGACAGGGAAGCAAATCATCTCCCAGTACAATCCCGATCATCCGTTCCCGGTCTACGGCGTGGAAGCGTGGCACGCAGACAGATGGGACGGATGCGCCTACGGGCGTGACTACGATTTCCATCGTCCGTTCTTTGATCAATTTCGTGATCTCCTCGCCGTGGTGCCGCACCTCGCCCTCTTCAATACGCCCGGCACCATGGAGAACAGCGATTACAACAATTGCACCGGCTATCTCAAGAATTGCTACCTCCTCGCAGAGAGCGACATCTGCGAGGACTCCTACTACTCCAATCTGCTGAAGCAATGTAAAGACATGGTCGACTGCTCGGTCTGCTACGAATGCGAGCGGTGCTACGAGTGCATCGATTGCATCGGGTGCCACACGCTCCTCTTCAGCCAAAACTGTCAGCGGTGTGCAGACAGCATGTTCCTGAAAAATTGCATGGGGTGCAGCGATTGCATCGGGTGCATCAATCAGCGGCAGAAGCAGTACATGATCTTCAACGTGCAGTACACGAAAGAAGAGTACGAAACGTACAGGGGGTCCATGGCGCTCGCGAGCAGAACAGGATTGATGACGCTCGCGGAACAAGTCCGGGCATTCTTTTTGTCCCAACCGCACAAAGCAGTTCTCATCGAGCGCAGCGAGGGGGCGAGTGGCGATCGCATTGATCATTGCAAAAATGTCTACCGATGTTTTGACGTCGCCGATTGCGAAGACTGCCGCTACTGCCAGCTTCTTTCACTCTCATGCAAATCCTGCATGGATTACAATTCATGGGGGCAGAATAGCGAGTTGGTTTACTATTCCGCCGGCTGTGGCGATCGGACCTACGGGAGCGCATTTTGCGACGGATGCATTACGGTAAAGAATGCTTTCTATTCTTTTGAATGTTTCCATGCGAGCAATGTCTTCGGCTGCGCAGGCCTGAAGCGCAAGCAGTACTGCATTCTCAACAGGCAGTACACCAAGGAAGAATACGAGGCATTGGTACCGCGCATCATCGAACACATGAGAACAACGGGCGAGTGGGGAGAGTATTTCTCCATGGAACTCTGCCCCTTCGCCTACAACGAATCCTTCGCTCCTGACTTCTTCCCCTTGACGCAGGAAGAAGTCGCCGCGCGCGGATGGCGTTGGTACCAGAAGCAGGAGATGCAGGAACAGTATCTGGGCGCGCAAATCCCACTGCCGGAACGCATCGGCGAGACGGAGGAATCCATCACCAAACACATTCTCTCCTGCGCGGCGACCGGACGGCCATACAAAATCATCCCGCAGGAACTGACATTTTACCAAACCATGAACATTCCCGCCCCACTCCTTTCGCCCGACGAGCGCCACCGTCGCCGCATCGCCAAGCGCAATCCCTATACACTCTGGGACCGACAATGCCAGAAGTGCGGGAAAGACATTCAGACGACCTATGCGCCGGAGCGGCCCGAAATTGTGTACTGTGAGGAATGCTACCTGGCTTCCGTATATTAAGCCGCTATGCCTGCTTCCTCCTCCAGCTTCGCCACCCGTTTGGGGAGAAACTCCAACTCAATGGCATCGAGACGGGCGTCGATATTTTCGAGGCCCGTGGCAAGCACATTGGCTTTCCCCTTGAGAAAGCGAACATCTTCCCTCACTACGCCCAGATCCGTTTTGACGATTACAAGATCCTGTTCTACCCGGTCCAATCGGATAAGAACCTCTCCATGCATCTTCTGCATGTGCTGCAGAAGAATCGCCGGCGTGATGTCCTGGTCGTTTGCCATGGATTTGTATGCTATGCCTCTCAAAAGTGCTCAGCAATCCATCTGCAGCATTTTCTTTTCCACATTCCTGATTTCCTCTTCCCCACGCCATTTTTTCCGTTCTTTCTCCCGATAGAACACCCCTCGTCATTTTTCATTTTGCATTTCTCATTTTGCATTATCATTGGTCCATGCACCGCGATTGCACGCAATGCGGCACCGTCTTCGTCATCACCGACGATGATCTTGCGTTCCTCGAAAAGGTGTCACCCGTATTTGGGGGAAAGAAGGAGTTGATCCCCCCGCCGACCTTGTGTCCCGACTGCCGGCAACAGAGGCGGATGGCGTACCGGAATCAGATTCATGTGTACATGCGGCCCTCGTCGATGACCGGTCTGTCGATGTTTTCGATGTTTGATGAAGGAGCACCGATGACCGTCATGGAAGCGGATGCGTGGTGGGGAGATGCCTGGGAAGCCCCGGCTTCGGAAATGCAACCGGACCTGTCCGGCTCTTTCTTCGCACAATTATCCGCGTTGCGATTGCGCTCTCCCTGTTACTCCCGATCCATCGATGGATTGGAAAACAGCGATTACACCAACAATGCCAGTCATCTGAAGAATTGTTATTTCGTCTTCGATGCGCAGTACGATGAAGACTGTCTGTACTGCGACATGCTGGATTGGTCGCGTGACTGCATGGACTGCACGCGGACGCTCCACTCCGAACTTTGTTTCGATTGCACTGCATGTCTGCGCTGCTATTCCCTGCAATCCTCGTACGGCTGTGTGAATTGCAAACAGAGCATGTTCCTCTGGAACTGCATCGACTGTGCCGACTGTTTCGGATGCGTCAATCTCTTTCACCGCCAGTATTGCTTTTTCAATGAGCAATTGACGGCAGAAGAGTACGCGCGCCGATTGCAGCACATCCGTTTGTCCTCCCTCTCGGAACGTGCAGCCATGCATCGACAGTGGACCAACCTGGTGGATGCTTCTCCCCATCCGCATATCAAGCGCAACCTTTCCGAGAACATCACGGGTAATTACATCGTCGAGTCACGCAACATCGCTACATCATATTTGATTGTGAAGAGCGAAGACTTGCAGCGCTGCTTCAATGTACGAGGAAGTAAGGACTGCGCGGAATTCACCACCTTCGGCAATGCGACGGAATTGGTCTACGAGTCTGCCTCCTGCGGCAACAATGCGCAGCGGGTCCGCTGTTGTTACGAATGCTTCGACAGTACCAGTGATCTGCTCTACTGCATGCATTGTACCGGTTGCTCCGACTGCTTCGGATGCGTCGGCCTCAAGAAGAAGCGATACTGCATCCTCAACAAGCAGTACACGAAGGAGGAATACATCGCACTCGTGCCGAAGATCATCGCCCAGATGCGGGAGACCGGAGAGTGGGGTGAATTCTTTCCCCTCTCGATGAGTCCCTACGCCTACAACCACACCATTGCCCAGCGGTACTACCCGCGGACCCGGGAGCAGGTGGAGGCGATGGGAGGACGCTGGCTGGAGGAGACGATGCCGGAGGCGGCGCAGGCGATCGAGGCGTCCGAGTTGCCGGATGGACTCCCGGAGACCGATGATCCGATCATCGTACGGAGTGAACGAAGCGGGCGGCCGTTCAAGATTACGAGCCGGGAGATCAAGCGGTATCGGCAGTTTCAGGTACCGCTGCCGCGGCTGACCTACGACGAACGGATGGAGGACCAGGCGAAGATACTGGGAGGTATCACATTGTATGACCGGACCTGCGCGAAGACGGGGAAACCCATCAAAACGACCATTCCCCCGGAGAGCCCGTGGATCGTGTGGGAGCGGGAGGAGTGGGAGAACGAGTACGGCAGTTAGCTGTTGGCTGTTAGCTATTGGCTTTTAACTGCTGAATATCGATGTATTGCTGCATCTCACAAGCCAATTGCCAAGAGCCACAAGCCAAGAGCCACCCCACCTGCTACAATTGCGGAATCCGCTCCATTTCCGGTGGACAGACAGGATATTATGCAATAAAATCTATAAGTAGTCCATCCCATGGCCTCCTCCCCCCTCTGCCACCTCCACGTCATCGTCCCCCAGGGAACGAGCGGCACGCACAAGCTGGAATCGAAGTTCCAGGAATTTCTCGTGAACATGCGCAATACGTTCACCGGGCAGCGCGTGTCTCTGGAGTACTTCGGCTTCGCGCAGTACACGTACTTCTTCGTGGTCATTCCGGAGACGCTCTTCGAGACGGTGGAGGGACTCTTCTACGCCACCTTTCCGGATGCCGAAATCCGCAGAACGCAGGACTACGCGCAGCAATTCACCCCGGGAAAGAACGGCGCCATCGCGGGGACGGAATTGAAACTTCGCCGCAGCGACGCCTACCCCATCAAGACCTACGACGTCTTCGACGAGGACTCCGCCTCGCGCCTCTTCTCCATCATTTCGAAGATCGCCACGGACGAACAGGCATGGGTGCAGATCATCGCGGAGCCGCACGACGACACGGCGGGCTTTCACTTCATGCGCTCGATGCGCCTGCGCCTGGCCAACATCCGTCTGATCTTCCGCATCCGCGACTGGTTCCGCAAGGGCGGGCGGCGCGGCGTCTCATCCGTGCGCGTGCAGCGGGCGGGTGAAAAACTGAAGCTCGATCCCTACCGCGTCAGCATCCGCTGCGCGTACATCGCAAAGAACGAATTGCTGGCGAAGCAGAAACTGAAGGCGCTCGTCTCCAGCTTCAGCCAATTTAATGAGAGCGACATCAACGAATTCCAGAGCGGAACCGTCCGCACGGGACAGGCCTTCCTGGACCGGTACCGCAACCGGCTGCCCGGCCGCCGCCTCATCCTGAGCGTGAAGGAAATCGCCACCCTCTACCACATCCCCAACGCCGACTACGTCCCGCACATCGTGCACGTGCTCTCGCGCAAGTCCGAGCCGCCGCAGGACCTGCCGAAGATCCACGAGCCGGAAGTCAGCGCCTTCGGGATGACGAACTATCACAATAACTTCATCCCGTTCGGCATCCGCCGCTCCGATCGCCGCCGCCATCTGTACGCCGTGGGCAAGTCGGGATCGGGGAAGAGCAAGCTGCTGGAGCTGCTCATCTACGATGATTTGATGAATAACAAGGGACTGGCCGTCCTCGATCCGCACGGCGACCTGGTGGATGCCGTCCTGCGGTACGTTCCCAAGCACCGCATCGAGGACGTCGTCATCCTGGATCCCGCGGACATCGATTTCCCCATCGCCTTCAATCCGCTGGAACACGTGGACGAGACGTACAAGATGCAGGTGACCATCGGCTTCCTGCAGATCTTCAAGAAGCTCTTCGGCTCCAACTGGTCCGACCGCCTGGAGCACGTGCTGCGCTACACGACGCTCGCTCTGCTCGACAGCAACAACACCACGGTGCTCTCGATCCTGAAGATGCTGACGGACAAGAACTACCGCCAGAAGATCGTCGCGCGCATCCAGGATTCGGTCGTGAAGAACTTCTGGGTGTCGGAGTTCGCCGCCTGGTCGGAGAAGTTCGATGCGGACGCCATCACGCCGCTGCTGAACAAAGTCGGACAGTTCGTGGCCACCAACATGATCCGCAACATGGTCGGCCAGCCCAAGACGAAGTTCGACATCCGCGACATCATGGACAACCGCAAGATCCTGCTGGTGAAAGTGAGTAAAGGATTGCTGGGAGAGGAGAACTCGTCGCTCATCGGCTCCATGTTCATCACCAAGCTCTACCAGGCCGCCATGAGCCGCGCGGATACGCCCGAGGAGCAGCGCGAGGACTTCTACCTGTACGTGGATGAGTTCCAGAACTTCGCGACCGAGACCTTTGCCGAGATCCTTTCCGAAGCGCGCAAGTACCGCCTGAACCTGACCATTGCGCACCAGTACATGGGGCAGCTCAGCGACGTGGTGCGCAAAACGGTGTTCGGCAACGTGGGGTCGATGATCAGCTTCCGCGTGGGCGCCGATGACGCGGGCATCCTGGCAGAGGAGTACAATCCCATCTTCAAGGAACGCGACATCATCAACCTGGGGGTCCGCGAGTTCTACATCAAGATGTCGGTCAATGGCGAATTGCGCGAAGCGTTCTCCGGCCGCACGCTGGATGCGCCGAATCTGACGGAGGATTACACCAAGGAAATCATCGCGGCCTCCCGACGCAAATACTGCCTCCCCCGGCCGGACGTGGAGACGCTATTGGCACAGTGGGACGAGGCCGCCTCCGCCCCGCCGAGCAAAGAAGAATTGGCCGCCGCGCAGGTGGAGACGTTTGAGGAGCCATTGATATAAGGAAGCTAAGGAGGGCAAAGAAGCTAAGGAAGCTAAGGAGTGCATACTGATGAAGCCTGATCAGAAAGATGCTGTTGATCAGATTGCGCAACAGATCCGCTTTTCTCCAATCCAATACACTATCCAAGAAACTCCTTAGCTTCTTTCCTGTCCGCCGTAGCCCCCGAAGAGGCGAAGGTGGAAGCTTCCTTCGAATAGTCCTTAGCTTCCTTCATTGCATGTTCTTCAAGCTGGAGCTATAATAGTACTAAATTCAGTACTTAATTTACCCTATTATCATGGTCACCATCACTCTCCAGGATCTCAAGAAACACGGCGCCAAAGCCTTGGCGGATGATCGCGTCACGACGCTCATTGTCAACTCCAAGCCTAAGAGCATCATGGTACCGCCACATCTGTACGAACCGCTCATTGAGGCGCTGGAGGATTTGGAGGATTTGGAATTTCTTCGGGAATATGAGAAGAGTAAAGACAAGGAGGAACTGGTCCCGTTTGAGGACGCATTTCCCGAGTTGCAGAAGTGAGCTATAGCATCCTCTTCACACCACGGGCACAGAAAGAGTTGGATCGATTGCCAACGGACATCCGCACGCGCATCACGGATGCGGTCGCGGGTTTACGAGAGGATCCCCTCCCGCCGGGCCACCGCAAGTTGCACACCCGCAGCCATACGTATCAACGCATCCGCGTCGGCGCCTACCGTGTCATCTATTCCATCGAGCACGATCGCTTGATAGTTATCATCGTCCGAACGGGGCACCGGAAGAAGGTGTATCGGGGACTGTGAACGAATGACCATAGCTCTTCGACATGGGTTGGTCATTGGTGCTTGGTCATTGGTCATTCTATACTCATCCCATGCACCGCGATTGCATCCAGTGCGGCACGGGATTTGAGATCACCGACGCCGATCTGGTGTTCTTCGATTCTGTATCTCCGGTCATCGCCGGCACGAAGTATGCCCTGCCGCCTCCCGATACCTGTCCGTCCTGCCGGTATCAACAGCGATTGACCTGGCGCAACGAGCGGACCATGTACCGCCGGACGTGCTCGGCGACGGGAAAGAGCATCGTCTCCATCCTCTCGCCGGATAAACCATATCCCCCGGTCTACGAGCAATCCTACTGGTGGAGCGACGCGTGGGATCCCAAAGAATATGGGCGCACATTTGATTTCTCGCGGCCGTTCTTCGAGCAGTGGGCCGCGCTCTATCGCGCAGTGCCGCACATCGCGCTCAATAATCAGAAGAGTGAAGAACCCTGCGTCTCGCCCTCCGCTGCGGCTACGGGCTTGAACGCAGGGCATGCCTCGTTATGCCAGATCGAATAGTTTCAATTGCGATTGGTCGGGCTTTCTTCCTTGTTTCTCAATGTATCGCTCAATGGTCTCTCTGCTTCCACGACTGCTGACGGTTGCGATGTAGTAGCCATCGGTCCAGAATTCTCCTCCCCAGAGTTGCTCTTTGACCGATGGGAGTTTGAGACAAGGACGAGCCGTGAGTTTTTTGATGAGACCGATGACCTGTCCTCCTGAATACTTGGGAAGGAATTGGCAGAGGATGTGGATGTGATTCTGATCGAATCCGATTTTGTGGATATCGATGGCAAACCGTTCCTTGAATCCCTGGAGAGTTTCCAGAATCGTATCGATCACCGGTTGTTCCAGAACGGCTCTTCTGTACTTGATGGTGATCTGGATGTGATAGTGGCACTCCGAGACGTTATGGTACCAGCGCCATAAGTCCGTATCGATCTTGGTCATGCATGAAGCATAGCAGGAGGCTGCTCAGGATACTGAACGCGGAAGGAACCGCGTCCCGCGCTGCGGCGCTTGAACGCGGGGCATGGGTAGTGAA
>CAYZGJ010000030.1:0-14375 GCA_964478005.1 uncultured Candidatus Peribacteria bacterium | reverse complement strand
TCCTCCTGGCTTGGTGGCGCCGCTGGTTGGGGTGGGGGGCGGGTGGGGGGGCGTACGGCATCCGCAACAGATGACAGGTTCTTCGTAAGATTTTCTGGTGTTCCACGTCGGCAATTGCATGCCACCATCCGAAGATCAAGCGCAGCACGAGCGTCGCGAACATCATGGGCAGGGTGAAAACGGCCGAGATAATGGGAATGGAAAAACGCCATCCCTGCGCGATCATACCGAGCGCGAAGGAGGTCATGTGCTGGACGATGCGGTGAAGAGCCTGCGCACCCGCTGGGGGAGGGCGCTGCATATGCATCGGATTCTGCGGGAAGATGAACGGGAAATGGAAGAATTTACCCGGCGCGAGATTGATAGCTGTATCGAGGCAGTGCGTCGGGATCTCGTGAATACCTTGGGGATTTCTGATGCAGCTGCCCTGAAGAGAGTGCGGAATACGCGGATGCTCCGGGATAGGGATCAACTGCGGGAGACATTTGCTCCGCATCGGCAGCTCCATAACCGCATCCGGGAGAAGCTCCAATCCGATGAGGAGCAGGGGATGACGAAGGATGATTTCTACGATCATGTCCGCGCCACGGAATCCCCGGTGGATGACTGGATCCTGGAAACCTACCCTGATGAGACGAATGAGATCCTGGAGACGGAGGATGACGAAGAGCGTGGGAAGAAATGTGCGGAACTTGCGAAGCGCATTCGGAGAGATATTCGCGAAGGGGAGGTGGAGGTTCCCGAGCGGTTCGGCAACATTGCCGGGGACAAAGTATCGCAGTACGTTTTCCTCCTGCATGCGTACGGCGGATTCATCAATGCGCGATTCGCCCCGCTGCCGCGCGAAGTGGTCAACGGCGTCTTCGGGCACATGCCGGATGAAGGAACCATGGAGGGTATCTTTCAGGACCGGAAGAAGCTCCGCGATCTGCCGGATGCGCAGACGTCCAGCCTGCGCGTGATCGTCGGGGGGCGCGAGGTGCACGCGTACGGCGCGGATGCCGTGCTGGAGCAGGTGCGACAGATTCAACGGGAATTGCCGGGCGCTCGCATCGTGCAGGTGCATCAACTGAAGGACGAGGAAGTCGCGGTTGCCCTGCGCAAATTGGGTGAGGGCATGGTGGTGGAAGGGGTGGCGAGGCAAGACGGATCGGACATTGCAATCGTAGGCAAGGAGGGCGACGCAGTGGAGGTGCGTGGACTGCAGAACGTCGGGCAGGAAGAATTCCTGCGCCACCCGATGCGATATCTCTCGCACGAAATCCGGTTCGTGGCTGAGGGGGATGAGGAAGAGGAGGAATGGGACGAGGAGGACGAAGCGGAAGGGGAACAGCCGGGGGAGGCCGGTCAACCATCCGCCGCCCGCACCTGACATGGTCTCCGTTTCCTCCGCGCCCGACGTTTCGCAGCGCATCCGGCAGCGACTCGATCATCTGGATGCAGCGACGGATCGCTACGAGCGGACGCCCGGGCATGATGATGCGACCGTGCGCTACGCCCGGCGGGTGAGTGCGGCGCTGCGGGAGCTGGTGCAACGGCAGATTCCTCCTGCCAGAATTCATTCTGTTCCGGTTGCGGTTCCCTCCCGGCAAGTTGTGTCATCCGAGGACAATCCGAAGCGGCGTCTGATCGCCCTCCTCCGGGTGCATGGGACACGGAGTATGTGGGGGGCGTTGATGCAGCAGGCGGTGGGAGGACGCGAGGGGCTGGAGCGGATCCTGGGGCGGGAACAACTGCGCCGCATTCTGCAGGAGCCTGAACCGGGCACAGTGACGCACTCCCCTCCGCAGCCGGATACGGTGAGGGCACACAAGGAAGCAACACCGAAAATCGCCGCATAGCGCTATCACCGAGCACCGGGCGATTGAGGAAATTGTTAATCTGGTATATAGTGTATGCACAACCATTGAGAGTGTCCGGCGTCGCTTGTTCGCCTGCCTGTTCCCTTCCTTTCTCATGGCAACCGCAGCCCCCTCCGCCGCGCCACAGTCTACACCCCTGTCTGTCCCCGCGTCTGCGACAGCCAAATCGTCCGAGGCCCCGAAGGTGACCCCCGCCATGCGTGCGACGCTGCGACGTGTCCGCAGTCTGGGTGGTGCCGTGTGGGCGATGATGGTGAACCTGATCGGGGGGGAAGAAGCAGCGAAGCAGATCCTGGGAGAAGCGGCGCCCGCCGTGCCGAAGGCGGCTGCAGGGACGCCGGAGGAGAAGAAGCCCGCTACTGAGAAGAAGCCGGATGCAGCACCTGCTGCTGATGTGGCCCACAAAGAAGCACAGGCTACGAAGGAGAAGGGAAAAGCGGCAAAGCCCGAAAAGAAAGAGGATCCCAAGAAACCCGCTGATACGCCAACGATAGCGGCGTAATTTGCCCTTTCTGCACCGATTTCCACACCGCTGCGCAGCTGCCTTCCATAGATGGCAATTTTTTGCTATAATGAACGGATTCCATGGTAGTCAACACACACCCACTCAATCCGGCACTGGATCGTGAAGACGAAGGCGCCATTGCGAGCAGCGTGTCTCAGCAGTGGATTCGGATAAGTCACCTATTGGGCTTACCGAGTTTGCATGCTTTGCAAAACGATAATGCGGAAGCGCAGCTGGTGGGGCAGAGAATCGCAGATCACATTGTACGAGTACGCGGCAATTTGGGAGATCGCGATGGCATTCGAGATCTATTACTGGAGAACTACGAACGCGAGCGGGATATGGCGCTTGCGGCTACTGTTGATCCTTCGATTCCCCATGCCACTACTCGGCATCCCAATATTGCGCTCGCGGAAGCATGGCTGAAGACGATTTATTCAAATTTGTCCGAGAGTGATATTCGGGGGATGATCGATCAATTGCCGGCTGCTATTCGTCCGGTGGATGGATCACGCAATTGGCGTGCAAGTAATATAAATACTGCCATACCTCCCGCCATTGAACTTAAGGAAATATTCATAAATCTGGATAGTGGACATTGGCGATCAGGAACAAGACAGCAAATTACACAGCGAATTGTGGGCCTCACTCCTGCGCAGGCAGATATTATCTATGATCCTCCAGTACCGCCCATTGCAACTATCACTCCAGAAATTGCGGATCAAATATTTGCATCACAGTATGAGTGTGTGGATATGCAAGTGGCCAACAGAGAAGTCATATTGTTACATGTTCCGAGGAGAGATGAGAGAGTTGTGATCGATCTGCCCGGATTGATCCGAAATGATCCGAATATTGCAGCAATGGATGAACCTGCTTTGCAAACGCATTTCACTATTTTTCCAGACATCTATTCGAGATTTGTCACGACCATTCAGGCGGATGGCAGTACAACCACTCCCCCAGCGCCCGCAAGAATTGTGGGGCCTATGTTTGCGCAGCTACAACGCAATGCGGCGCAAGCACTTTGTGCTCAGACCATGAGTCTGGATGCTGCCCTGACCCAGCGCGCCCCCATGGAGCGCCTTCTCGCCAGCACCACCGATAACCGCGAATTGCTGCTCGCGCTCGCGACGATCCAGCGGGATCCGAGTGCTGCAAATGTTTTGACAATGAGTAATGCATCCTACGAAAATGTGAATAGGCGTCGCAGGGTCGCGGAGGCAGTAGAGATGATGCGTGGATGGACACCGATTACTCTTCCCGCCCAGTTGAGAGCAGAATCGACCTTCCAGCAGATTCGCAATGCCCGTGGCCAGCTCGGCATTCACATCAATACTCTTGAGGCTGCCGAACAATATTGGGCAACTGCTGATGCTCACTATCAAGCTCAAAAAGCAGCCTATGATTTGGATTTGAACCAATGGCAATCTGAAAAAGATGAATTCGATAGGCAGCAGTCCGCCTGGAACCAGTACAACGTTGCAGTTGCCTCAGCACGGTCATCAGCCGCGGCATTAACGCCGCCTGCATTTGCTGTGCCTGCTCCCATAAGGAGCAGGCCGGTATTTACTCAGAGGCCTGCACAATTTGCACCTCTCACACTGCTCGCACCATATGCTGCGACAGTTGGCTCAGTGGAAGAAGCGCGGAATAGAATTACGGAGTATCGCAATCTGTATGACCAAATGAATGCAGTTTTGCAGGAAATACAGACCAGAGAAGATGCCATTCTCGAAGTCTATGAAGCACTGCAGCAAATGAATATTACAAACTTCCCGGCAGTATTTCCGAGGCTTAATGCATTGGTGACGCCCGGAACGCCTCCCACCATCAATGGTGCAGCTCTAACAGCAAATATGTCTTACGCACCGCTGGCGAAGGAAATTCAGAATACCATTCCTGATGGATTGAAGAGTGCAGCGGATTATGAAGAGGATCTCAAGGCTGAACGAGAAAAGCTGAAACCTATGGAAGGCTCCGATGCCTGTTGGGCGGTCATCCGGCGGGGGTTGGAAAACCAGGGATTGCGCGGGGAGGAGCTGGACCACACCGTGCAGTACATGCAGTCGCAGGTGGAGCGCCGGCCGGAGTCGGTGCGGGATCTAGAGCAGCTGATGGAGAGCGCGTTGCCCTACAGCGGCGATCCGAATGACGTGGCGGAGCAGCGCTATAATGAAGGCAAGACCTTCCGCCACCGCTTCCGCAGGGTCAACCCGTACCGGCACACCCTGAATCGCCTCTTCACCGAAGGGAACATCGGTCTGACCCTGAATGCCGATCCGCGCCAGCGGCAGTACCCGGTTTCTCGATTGATCCATGCGTACTTCCGGACCAAGTATTTGATGAGCCTGCCGCCGGAGAATCCGCTGCACCTGCCGGAGTCGCAGGAGATCGTGGGGTTTCTGCGGCGCCTGCACATGGCGATCCTCGATCGCATGCAACTGAGTTTCCGGCGGTCCGCCGCTATCAGCAATCGGGCTATGCGGGAGTTGCGCGCGGCAGGCATGGAGATCCAGGAAAGCGACGTGCCGAAGATGTCCGCGACCGAGCGCATGGAAGCGCTGCAGAACTACCTGGTGACGGGCGGCGGTTACTACGACCAGTATAAAGGAACCATCGAGAAGATCGCGGAGCGCGTGAACCGCCCCCTGCGGGAGGCGAAGACGCGGCATGACGGGCGGGCGGCGCGTCGCAAGCGGGATCTGGCGCGACCGTTCCAGTTCCTGGGCAAGGCAGGCGCGACCGGGGGGAATTGGCTCATTGGCAACGGCGCTCCGTACAATCCCGCCACCTGGCCCGGCAAAACCGTGAGGGGAACGTGGAATAACAAAGGCTCCATTGCGCTGGGGGCGGCGGCGGGCATTTTCATTCCTCCCTGGCCCCTGGGCGTGTTGGTTGGCATGGCCGGCGGCCCCATCGTGAAAAAGATCTATCAATCCCAGAAGGGCACTCCTTCCACGTAACGCGTCCCATGCCTGCGTACTGTTTCTGCCACAGGCCGCTTTCCCCCCTTGCCGAGAGGCGGCTGTGTCGCAGGCACATTGATTATGTTCCTCCTGCGACGCTCTCCAGCGCCCCCATGCCGGAGGAGCCTGCGTTCTACGATATGTTGCCCGACATCCGGGAAGTGTTTGCAAAACTGCCGAAGATTGAGAACGAAGCAACCATGCGCAAGCTGATGGATCACGGCAGTTGGTTGTACGTGTACATGGAGCATCCGAATCTGCTGACCGATCCGGTTATCACGCCGATGCCGGTACCCGCGCCGGAGTACATCACGCCACTCGAAGTCATGCGTTCTCTGACGCTGGCCGAGCGTCAGCGACTGTACTCCGCGTACATCGATCGTTTCATCCCCACCATCGAACAAATCAAGCTGGGCATCGGGGGAGCCAGTGTCACGCCCGCCGAGCGATTGCGGCGCATTACGGATCCTGATAATCAGAAGCTTATCAATGCTGTCCTTGCAGGTATCTTCGGATTGCAGACGCCCGCTGATCCTGATCCTGCGAAAGATAGAGTTCCCATTTGGGATCGTGGTCTCACCGTTGCGCAGAGGGGGAAAGCGAAGAGCTCCATCGATGCGAGCTTGCAGCATTACTTCAAAAATCCGTTGATTCGACCCGACCCCATGAGCACGGTCCTGGCCAAGGATGTCCGGACGGCTGTGGAGGGGAGTACGCTGCCCAGAATGCGCGACGTTGTCACGTCTCCCACGCTGCTGGAGCGGTACGTGAAAGCATCGCCGCTGAAAGGCGCACTGCAACAGGGCATGGTGACGGAAGCGGATTTAAAGGAAGTCTTTGCAATGAACCAAGCGGAAGAACAGGACTTTCTGGATACGGTGCACGCGGTACGCGGAGAGCTGGACACGCTGACAGAGGCCACCAAGATGCAAAATCAGATCGAGGCAAACGGCATTCTGCGGAGGATCGGCAGCATGAATGGAGCGGAGAAATTGCTGTTGGCTGCCGCAGGGCTGTTCCTGCTGACGCGCAGAGGGGGAGTGGGAACGTTCTTCCGAGGGGCAGCGGTGTTCTTTACCGGTGTGTATTTTTACCAAAAACTGTTTTTGAAACAGGATGATCCGATGAAATTCTGGGATCAGCAACTGGGAAAAGGTCATGATCTGGTCATGGGCATCAACGGCAAACTGCCCGGCAGTGAAAAGATGCCCGGTGACACAGCCGGCATTACCGATCGTGCCCATAGCATGGTGCGCTTCCTCAATGAATTTGATCGGCAGAATGCCAATACCATGGCGACGGGTTTCGCGCTCATTGCCGATACGCCGCTCCGTGTCCTCGCTCATCATTTTGAAATGGGGCCGGACGGGAAGGCGTGGACATTGGGTATAGAGGATCCGGAGCTCGACAAGCAGCTGCGTGAGAGCATGAAGAAAAACAGGTGGAGCACCCGCGCCTATCAATCCTTCTTTCATGACGGAACGGGCGAGAACCGGGCGCAGGTCACCGAGGCGCTGGGATTCGTCTTCTATCTCCTGGCCAAGCGCGACCCTGCCAATGACGTGGACGCCCGCACGGTGGATAAGGTGCGCGCAAAGCTGCCGCTGGGGGCCACCATGGCGCGAACCGGTGACCTGCACGAGGGGCCGTACGATTACAACAAGACCAATCCGCAGTTCCAGGGGGAGATGCTGGAAGGAAACGATGCCTACATCCGCCTGGTGCGCAAGGGCCGGGCCATCGCCAAAGCGACGAACATGTCGCTCAAGGACATCATCGCGCAGTCGCTGGAGTCGCAGGTGCTCGTCACGGAGCGCTCGAGCTACGAGGGGTCGCCGAATCCTCCGGATGTTGTGGCGGTCGGCGTTCCTGCACCGGACGTGCCGCCTGTAGGGGTACCTGCTCCAGATGTCCCCCCGGTTGGCGCTCCTGCACCTGACATTCCTCCCGTCGGCGTACCGGCACCTGATGTTCCTGCAGCGGGCGTACCGGCACCCGATGTGCCGGGTGCCGGTGGTGCTGCTCCCGATATTCCTCCCGCAGGGGTTGGTGCACCCGATGCTCCTCCCGCAGGTGTTGATGTTCCGGATGTACCTGCAGCAGGTGGCGCTGCTCCCGATATTCCTCGCGCAGGAGTTGGTGCACCTGACGCTCCCGCAGCCGGTGTGGATATCCCCGATGTCCCCGGAGCCGGTGCGGATGTTCCGGACGTGCCGAGGGCCGGTGTTGATCCTCCCGATGTTCCTCCTGTCAGAGTCGATGCTCCTGATGCTCCTGGAGCGGGGAGGGCCGGCCCTGATGAACCCGGCGTCGGTGGAGGGGGGCCGGATATCCCTCATGGAGGCGCGCGTGCTCCACATGTTGCGTCCGGTGGCAGGCCGGGACCGGATGTTCCGGTTGCCGGTGGCGGAGCAGCGCCCCTTGCGCCTGCACCCGGTCGGGATGCTGCCGATGTGCCGACAGGTGGAATAGGCGCACCCGCTGTGTCACCTCGTGGCAGAGCGACGGGACCGGATGTGCTTGCAGCGGGCAGTGCTTCCGGAGCAGGAAGATCATCTGTGGATGTGCCACGAACAGGTAGAGCGTCCACCGATGTCCCCCGTTCGGGTGAGTCAGCTATAGACAGTGCGCCGAGCGGCACCTCCGCCCCACGGAGCGGAGCTCCTGCACGGGCCGGTGCCGCGCCAACTACACCCGGAGCCGACACTGCTTCTCCCGAAGAGGCAACGCGCGGAGCGGAGCGCGCATCATCCGCTGCGCCCGCAGGCACTCCGTCTGTGACGGATGCTACCCGTGGAACGCGAACACCGAGAGGGGCGGGCAGAACGGGAACCGCTGCCCCTGATGTGCCGGGGGATTAAGTGAGATGGCATGCGTCGCGCACACGAAAAGAGACAAGGTGCAAGCACCCTGTCCCTTTGACGGCTGTTTCGGCCAAAATTTCTAGAACTCCGATGCGAGACTCCGCCCGTTCGGTAAGGTGTACCACACCTTGCCATGGGAGTCGGCTGGGATGACTACTTCCGTTGCTCCTGGGTCGAGTTCCAGTAGAACTCGCACCTTGTCGGCTCCCCCTCCCACCCGGTCGACCTGCAAGGTGACGAAGTCACCCGTCGGCCTCCGGAGCGGGTCGGTTCTCAGAAGAGGCGGGTCGGCATCGGGCAAGGCCTGGATCGGCCGCGCCATCTCCTCTAAGGTGCGGTCCACGACTTGGGGAAGAGCACCTTTAAGAAAGAGAATGCTGCCCACTACGCACAGTAGGACCCCAAAGAACTCGGTCGCCGACCAGTGTCCCGGTTTGGAATCCGTTGCGCGGACCAAGACATACCCACCTACGAAGCATGCGGATCCTACCACAATGAAGACGATGAACGCAGCCCACCGGACTACGTACAAGTCTTGGTAGTCGAGATACGCCAGCCACGTTCCGTAGGCCACGACCGCAAGACACAAGATGACCAACATGAGCCAGTCTAACCAGTGCATGTTTTGGGTCGTGCTCGAAGATCCGCTCGGAGAACTACTCCCTGTACTCATCAGAAAAACCTCCATCTTGAGTTTAATTTTTGGCCGATGTTCTCAATGAACAAAAACAGCCTAAGTACAATAATACAACTAAATATTATTATGTCAATATCAAAACGGGAGGAGACACACTTCCCCCCGTTCGAACGCTCTGAAACACCCAAAAAGCGAATCTGAGCGTCAGTACCCGCCAAGGTAGTACCCCCCCGTGGCAGTCGGCACATACACATACGGCGGTCGGCCGTACACGGGCACCATGGGCGGGATGGCGACAGCGGGTGGCGGTGCGGCAACGGTCGGTGCCACGCGATAATACAGAGGAGCGGGAACGGCCGGCGCCACAACGGCGGGGGCAACAGGGTAGACCGGCGTGATGACGGCGTGCGTAGGGCTTCCAATGGAGTCCAACGTGCGGTTGTACGACCGTGTCCGATCGTCCATTTCCCTGCGCGCATCCCTGCTCGCTTGAGCCGCGTTCGCACCTGTTCCTCCAAAACGCGACGCCGGTCGCCGGTGCGTCTGTCCATACCGATCGATAATCTCAAATCCCCCGATCTCGGCGGCGTAGCTTGGAATGGCGGGCAGAGCGGGAATGACGGGTGCCGTGGTTAGAGCGGGGGGAAGGGGGGAAGCAGCAGGAGCCGGAGCAGTCGGATCCGGTGCAGCAGGCGGCGGAGTCATGGCAGCCGCTGCCGGGGCAGGCGGGGTGCCTAAATAGAAGTGGTAATGCGTATCCTGTGCATCGGCGGCTGTCGGCATGGATGCCGCTGCCAGAAACAATGCGCGCACCCCATGCGTCAGTCTGCTCTTCATGCCCCCGATGCGCGATGCGGGCCGGAGGGAAGACGGTGCTCCTTCTGGATTTTCCGGCTGATCCGGAATGATATCTGTTCTTTCCAGGTTATCGAGCGAGTGCATAGGGTGGGGATGAATGGGATAGTAAACAGTACTATACAAATTGTGGACAATATGTCAATCCTCAGGCTTGATTTTTTGTGGAAGTAAGGTGAATTTGCTTTCAAAGCCAAAAATGTCTATAATAGAAGGGAACATGCACACCGACCCCACCCAGACTTCCCCGCAGATCCAGGCGGACGCCGTCGCGTTCTACAATGCGCTGATGTGGGACATCGAGCCGGAACTGACTACCGACATCCTGCCTGATCTCGACGCGCTCTATGCCGATGAATCGGCGGAGGATCGCACGGTGCGCCTGCAGTGGTACGAGGATGCGTTCGCGGTGTTCCAACAGCGGGCCAGGGAGGTGAAGGCGGAGGGCAAGGCCGTGCTGCAGAAAGTGCTGAAGAACATTGCGAAGCTCAGCCAGCAGCAGGCGCGCGGAGCCGAAGAGAAGAAGCTGTCCTCCCTGGAAGATTCCCTCGCCGATTCCTGATGCATCCCGTCTGCCACACGTGCGGCATCTTCCGCTTGGAGCGTGAGGCTCGGCTTCTGTTCCAGACAACGGGACCGGAGTTCAAAGATGTGCTGCCGCAGATCGATGCGGGGATTCCTGAAGGAGACAAGCTGGAAGATAAGATTCTGACGTATCTTTCCACCGATGGCATCATCGATGTGCAGGAGATAGCGGACTTGCGGTCGATGCTCATAGAGCGCTTGCGGCGTTTGCCCGGTTTGACGCTGCCGCAATTCAATGCGCTGGTCGATGGTTTTCCGGCGGAGGATGGGGATACGATACTCCAGATGGCTGAAGAGGCCGGTGTGTTGAATCGAGAAAAAATGTTGAATGCAATACGAGAAGGATCCATGAATAAGCCCATTGCTCCCGAAGAGCCGCTCACAAGGAGCGCGGCGCCTGCCGCAGTACCGGAAGCGCCCTCTGCACCCCCGGCAGTCGTGCCGGATGCGGGTGCGCTGCGCATGGGCATTTCTCAGGCCAAGGAAAACATGGAGGCGTACGAGAGGGCCCGGGTGAACCTTGTCCGACAGCACAGGGCCGCCATGTACAATTTGCGCGGTCCTGCCCGCGAGATGGCACGCGCCCGGATGGCGTCGGAGGTGCAGCAATTGCGCATGCAGTTTGGCGATCCCGTGGGTCAGTACTGGGCGTCGCGCGGCATGTACGAGCAGGTTACGGGCACCAGCTATGTTCGGGAACTCTATGAGGAGCAAGGCAAGGCCGTGACGGAACACCCCCCGCAACAGCGGAGGATCAACATCATCGACCGGAGCACGGGGAAGAATCTGGCGGTTTTCGATGAGTGGAACTGCAACTACGTGGGGATGATGCCGCGGGAAGAAGTCGTGCGGCTCATCGATGATCACTACGCGGACATCCGCGATACGGGGGCGGGCCGCGCGGTGCTGCCCGTCGACGGCACGATGTACTTGGCAAGCGCCGGGCGGTCGGGGGGGAATGCACCATCGGGTCTCCGCTTCTCGAGCAGTCAATTTTCGATGATGCGCAATAACCCGTACTACAAACCGGTATACGCCGCCAATCTCCTGAGGGACTCGGAGGTGGACCGCATTATGGGCGAGACGGATCCGCACTGGACACCCGGAATATCTGCCGGTCTGAAACAGCTGGGTCATGCATCGGACGATAATTTCATGATGCACGTCTATGATGCCTCGCGTGTCGGCGCCTTCATCAATCCCTATCTCGTATCGACCTCCATATCGTTTGATGGAACACGGGGTGGAGTCAATGCCCCCGGCGCATTATACGAAGGAATGGATGCAAATTTGCTGCCATACTATCAGCGCATGGGCGGCGCAAAGTATATACAGGAGCAAAATCGTCTTCGCGCCAGTTATGTGCCGGAACTCTTGCAGGAAGTGGAAGAAAGATTGGACCGTTATCAAAATGATCCCGCCTATCCCCAGCTCAAGCGAGCGTATGAACGAGCCAAGGTATTTCACTGGCCGAACAACCCAGGCCGTGTGTACGGCGACCTGGCAGTGATGCGTTCCAATATCGAAGAGATGGATAGGCGGGCGCAGTACCGCGCATATGATGAGCGCGCCCTTGCCTCGTTGCGGCGCTCACCGAACGGTGAAATACTCGCGTACGAGACCATGAGCATCCGTCCACTCGAAACCACCTTTGGACCGCAAGACAAAATTGTCATTCGCATCCCTCCCGGCACGCCCGGGTACAATGGGCGGCAAGAGCACGTCATCATCTACGAGCCGTTCACGGAGATCGGGGTGACGCAGGGGAGCAGGGAACTTCTGGCAAAGCTGGGTATTTTCATCGAGCGCGGCTACTCCGCATTGGAAACGTACAAACACGGTTCGCACCGCAATCGTCCTCGGGTGGATGACGTGACGATATACTTCACGCGGCCACTTGAGGGCGTTTCAGTAAACGGAAAGATCATTTCGGCACGAGGGAAATTGCATCCCACCGGCCCGATGGCAGCGTCACCCGTAGTGGATACAAATAATGCGAAACCCGTGACGAGTGTTGAGGAGCTATTGGAAAGATTTGGCATCACGCGGGAACAGTACCAAAGTTTTCAAGAACTACAGAGAGAGTGGAAATGGAATACGAAGGATGCGGCTTCGAGGGATGCAAAGGTGGAAAATGGTATGTTGATCATGCGTCGTAAGATGGAAGACGGATCGTGGGAAGAGGTGGCGATTCAGAAGAACGGCACGATTGTTCCGGCTACTGAATCACCAAGCGCATCGGTGCCCCCGCAACCACGACAGTGGCTTCGTACAATATTTGATCGCTGGCTCGGTCCCGTATCCTCTGCTGCTGCCCCGGCTCCATCGACGGATGCTGCAGAGACGTCGCCATCGGAAGAGGAGGATCTAAATCGATTGCGTGACAGCGTGCGGGAATTGGAAGAATAATCGTATCTTCTGCGCATCAGGGAAAGGGATCATTGCGGTACCCAGTACCAGCATCGTTGATAGGGATCCCACACACGCTGCATGAGGGGCGCATGCCGCACTTTCCCTTCCGCAGAGCGCAGAGCCCGGGTGAGCAGCGCTTCCATTTCCGTCAGCGTTTCGGGACTCAGTTGTGTGGGGCGTGTAGCGAGTGTTTCCACGGCCACGATCACCCGATCCATTTTTCTTTGTTCTTCCGCGGAAAGCTCCCTGCGTACCCGGACCATTTGCTCGAAGAGATTCTGCAGATGCGGTCCCAGTTTCCCCAACTGGGTTGCCACTCCCTGCACATCCGTGCGGAGACCGCGTATGACGTCCGTTTGATCCGTCACCGCCCGCGTCACCCCCTGCACATCCGTCCGCAATCCCTCCGTTGCCCGTGCCTGTCGTTCCACTCCGGTCGTGATCTCTGCCAGGCCGGAACGAAGCTCCGTGTTCAGTGCGTCGATTCTTCTGGAAATCTCCAGAGTGCCGAGCGCGGTGGTTGCCTGTGGTGCATACGTTCCCAGATCCGTCTGCCTGCGTTCTGCATCTGTTCGAACTTGCTGCAATTGCCGTTCCAGTGCTGCCAGCTTGCTTTGTTCCTGGGTCGCGGCTGTTTCCGCAACGATCACCATGGCGGCATGATTCTGTTTTGCTTTTTCCAGTGCTGCAGATAGATCCGCGCCGGGGGGAACGGGATGGGTGTTTATGATGCGGGCAATGAGTGCCGTTTGGGCGGTCGTGGCTGCGTTGAAGGTGGCCTGAGCGTCACCCAATTGCTTTTCCAACGCATGCAGGGCCTGTTCCTTTGGGGTTTCATCAGGGGTGCCCCTCGCAGCAGTCCACTCTTGAATGGCGGCGGCGAGAAGCGGACGAATACGGTCGATGGCTGCGCGGGAAGCGAGGATATCCACGCCGCTTTGATGTAATGCAATCAGATCCTTTTCCAATGCCTCCAGTTGCTCCCGGGCCTTGTGCAAGTGCTCGACGGCGATGTTCACGGAAAGGCGCTGATTCTCCACGCTGCGCTGCTTGTCCAAGATCGCCTGTTCCGCTTGTTGCACTTGTTGTTCCAAGCGCTGCCAGTGCGTGATCACCTGCAGTTGTGTGGCCTGCAGCACGGGTCCAGATTCCGGATCGGTCATTGTGCCGGTGTTTCGCGTTGGCGGGGCCGATCCGGCCGGCTCCGCCCCGGAGGTTGTGGCTGGCAGAAGAAGAGCGCCGGCCGCCATCAGACGCGCGACATTTCTGCGCCATGCCGGTTGATGTGGCTGCACGGAAGGCAGTACTTCTCGCTTTGATATCGATTCATGCGCAGAAGGGAGGGAGACAACCGTGGAAGGAGAAGCGGAAGGTGGCATAGAAATTGGCGAAAAAAAGAAACAGAACAGAATTGTGCAAGGAATGACGTACGAAATGTGCCGGTCTGTCCTGTTTCCATAGAATGGTATGGTGGTGGAAGCAGGAGGACATCATGTAGAGGCATGCATGAGCGTCTTCCCGCGTGACAGAATCCCCGTCACTCGCTACCCTGTGTGGGATCTTTTCCATGCTCTTCTTTTCGCTCCGCCAGCCGGGCGTTCCCCTCCCCCATGGCTTCCTTACTCTTATCCGACGGCACCGTTCTGACCGGCCAGCCCTTCGGCGCCGCGGTCGACTCTGACGGCG
>CAYZGJ010000029.1:0-15522 GCA_964478005.1 uncultured Candidatus Peribacteria bacterium | reverse complement strand
TAGGAGATCCCTGAGGAAGGTTTGGAGGTGGTAAGGATGTGTTGGCGCAAGAACTGAACAGATGGAGAAGAATATTGCATTCTGAGTGCAGACGGGGATAGGATGCATGCGTATGCCACAGCAGGATGATACTGCAGCACCGGCTACGAAACAGGATCTCGCAAAATTGGAGCAAGCGATGAACGATCAGTTTGGGGCAGTCAACGCCCAGTTTGAGTCCGTCAACGCCCAGTTTGAGTCCGTCAACGCTCAGTTTGAGTCCGTCAACGCTCAGTTTGAGTCCGTCAACGCTCAGTTTGTGGAGGTGTTCAAGTACATGGACCGGAGATTCGAGGAGGCAGATGCGAAAATGGATCGGAAGTTTACGGAAATGCTGGAGCAAATCGGCGTTCTTCTGGAAACGCAAAAGCATGACATTCTCAGCTCCACCAACGACAAAATCAGCCTGTTGGATGACCGGGTCCGGCGGCTCGAAGTGCACACCGGCCTGATCGCGGCGTAGCGGTTGTTTCTTTGTCAGTCCGTGCGTCGCAGCATACTCCCCGACCGCCCCGGCATTCGCTCCGCCTTGGTACGGAGGCTATGTTGCAATGGATGCCTGCACAGTGCCGCCGGCATCGGACAGGATGATGGTGCTGGCATTGCCCTGATCATCTCGTACACGTCATGGTGAGCTTGCCGAACCATGGCGTTGTGTATGGTTCCGTGCCATCTGTTGCACCATTGATTCATCTCCGCAAATCAGCGCTTCTTTCTTCGCTCTCGTCCATCGCTTCCATTGCTTCTCTCGCGTGATGGCATCGAGAATGGCTTGAAATTCTTCCTGGTACTCCAATGGCACCGGTCGTCTGCTGAACGCGTAACAGGCCGGATCAATGCCTTCCGCATGCTGCGCCAATCGTTGTGTCGGATTGTCGGTGACACCGATGTAGAGGCTACCATCTCAACATCAAAGGATGTATGCGAAGAATGCTCTCATGACAGAAGTGCATGCCTGTTCGTCACCCATTCGGCAAGCTCAGGGTGACGTGGCTGCCTTGCAATTTCGATTCTGTCATCGATCTCCTGATCCACCCCTCGATCCTCCTGCTATGCTCAGGGCAAGCAGGTTCAGGGTACACTTCATCAATCATCGTACTATTCCAATTCTATCCTCGATCTCCTGATCCACGAACACTTTCTTCCGTCCGTACTTCATGCGGCTGTATTCCTTGATCAAAGCCGCGCGCTTGTCGCTGCGCTGGGATTCGTCCCAGATGGTCCCCATGCTGAAGGGGCGCGAGGTGACGTTGTCGATGTTCAGCTTCACGTAGCAGTGGAAGTTCGGGATGCCGATCACGTCCTGCTCGCCGAGGACGGGCGCCATTTCCTTGGCCATGTACTCCGCATCCTCCGCGCCGATCTTGAAGCTCATGATGGACCCCACGTTTCCGAAGACCGCGTCGCGCACTTTGGAGTTGGCTCCCTCGTACGCGGACGTCTTGTCGACCAGCTGCCCGATGTACTGGTGCGCCATGATGAGCCCCAGCTCGTACTTGCGCGCCTCGGAGAGGATGGAGGAGAACGCGTCGGTGATGAAATTCTGGAACTCGTCGACGTACAGGTAGAAGCGCCGGCGCTCGTCGCGCGGGATGTCGGCTCGGGACATGGCGGCCATGTTCACCTTGTTCACGAAGATCAGTCCCAGCAGTTGCGCGTTGATATCGCCGATCTTCCCTTTCGAGAGATTGATCAGCAGGATCTTGCCGCTGTCCATGATCTCGCGGATGTTGAACGCGCTCTTGGGCTGCCCGATGATGTTGCGCATCGTGGTGTTCGTAATGAAGGGGCCGAACTTCGCGGAAAAATACGGGATCATCTCCTCCTTCTCCCGTGCGCCGGTTTTGGCGATCTCGTGTTCCCAGAAGCTGCGCACCACCGCGTTGCGGCACTTGGCCACCTTGTACCGCTGGAACTCGTCATCCACGAAGAGGCGCGGCACGTCGATGATCGTCGCGCCTTCCTCCTCGTCATCCATCAGCGTGAGACAGCCGTTGCGGAAGTAGTGCTGGATGCGCGGACCGAAGATCTCGTTGCCGAAGAGCTTGATGAAGATCTCCATGGCGTCCAGCGACGCGCGGTCCTTCTCCGCTTCCGTCGTCGCCTCCAGCAGGTTGAGGCCCATGGGCCGCTCGATGTCGGAAGGATCGAACAGCACCACGTCCTTCGCGCGTTCCTTGGGCACGTGCGCCAGCACGTCCTCGATGAGATCGCCGTGCGGATCCACCACGCACAGCCCGTCGCCGGATGCCGCATCCTGGCGCGCCTGGTACGAGAGCAACGCGGACTTTCCCGAACCGGACTTACCGATGATGTACTGGTGGCGAGTGCGGTCCTTGGCCTTGAAGCGGATCTCCGTCTCCACGCCGCGGTGCTTGTTGATGCCCAGCAGAATCCCCTCCTTCGGCGCGTTGGGAGGCGGGGGGAGCACCTTGTAGGCGATCCAGCGGATGATGGGAATCTTGTTGTAGCGGCTGTCGGGGAAGTGGAAGAGTCCGGCCAGTTCTTTCTCCGTCAGCAGGCACTGCTTGTGCATGGTGCCGTTCAGCCGATGCTTCCACAGCCAGTGCATCAGCGGCGCGTTCCATGCCAGGGGCAGCACCTCCACGAACATGCGACGGTTCACGAACGTGTTGCCGTAGAGGTGGCGGAACACGTTGAAGGCGACCTGCAGGTTGTTGGTGATGTCCAGCGCGCGCTCCCACGTCTTGCCGGACCCGAACACGCGCACCGAACAGTGGAACCAGCTCATCCCCGCCTTTTCGCCCATCTGCTTGTAGAGCTCCTCCTCCGGCTGGATCATGCGGACGAACGAATCGCCCGACTTCGCCCCCGGCGCCATGGTGCTGGTATCCCCCGATGCCATGTTGAAGAGGAATCCGAGCACGGGGCCGATCACGGGCACGGTGCCGAACCACGATTCCTTCTTCCCCTTGAAGCGCATCGACGCGAACCGCCGCGTCTTCTTCCCCCACTTGTTGGTAAATGACGGCCGCATCACCACCTGGATGCATGCCGTTTCATCCGGCTCCAGCTTGGAAAGGACGTTGCTCAGGTCGTTGAGCGGATCGTCCTGCATCTGCTCGTACGTGCGGATGGGATACATGTAGGGTTTCTGCAGCGTCATGTTGTAGCCCACCATCTTCGAGCCGGGTGGGCGGATCTCCGGCGCGGTGTCCGGCGTCACTTCCGCCTCCGGATAAAACGCCGTGATCTGCTTCTCCACGATGGACACCAGCCGCTTCTCCGTCACCACGAAGAACGCCAGCTCCCCCTTCTCCTCGTACATCTCGAAGCTGAGCGTGATGTAGCGGAAGATCCAGTAGTGCAGCGACTGCCACAGCGTCAGGCTGCGCACCTCGAAGAGCGCGCGGTAGAGCTGCTCCATGATGGCGACCTTCTCCTTGAAGTCCTTCTCCGTCCGCTTCTCCTGATCGGCCTTGCTGTCGCTGCGCGGCAGCAGCACCCGCAGGTGCACCAGCGACGGCGCCTTGCGCAGCGCATACCAGAAGCGCAGCCACCGCACACCCAACTGCCACACGAAGAAGACCGTGAGCAGCAGCAGCACCCGCTGCAGCGGATCAACCATGAACCAGCCGTAGACCGCGGACCACAGATCCGGCCGCACCAACTGGCCCAGCAGCCATGCGGCAGCGAGGAAGATCGGCCAGAAGAAGAAGCGGAGGAACGTAACCACGGATGTAGGGTTGAAGCGTGTGTAGTGTGGAGGGAATGCCCGGCGCGGGGTAGGATTCTCGGCTTGACGGAGCCACCCGGAGGATTCCGAAGAATCAGATAATTATAGCAGAAAATTGGGGTTGACGGTAGTGTCATTTTGATGTTTTAATGATTTGTATTCTGGCAGGATATGATTGTCAGACTGTATTTATTGCTTCCCCCTCATCAGCATGCATATCGATGGCATGAATCCTTCTCCCATTCCATTAAATAAAGTTGAGGATTACTTAGATTTTTTTGAAAATAATCCTGGCATACAACGATGCAATGCGATGCCTGATCGTTGGAATACCAATGACATTGCCCGTAATATATGGGAGCGATTGCGAACCTCGAGACAGGAGATGCAAAAGAGCGGTACGTCTTGTAACTGAGAAGATTCGATACGCCCTGTTGTATTTGAAGGAAATGTCTCCGCCATTGCCAATAGTCGTACATGCATGACGCATTCGTCACAAGTATAGGGTTGTCTATTTGCCGACCGCAGCTTACGCCTATTCCGCCCGACATTTCATCATAGCAATTGAGACCTCCTGCGTTCGCCCGCCGCCTGCGCTTCCGATAGTGAGGGAATGCGCGCCGCCTGCGGCTGCAGAAACAAAGGAAAACACCTCCCCCGGCAGCACGAAGTCCTGGCGCAGGAGGATCGCACCGTCGGGCCCGGTGATGGAACGGATCACGAACGGCTTGGATGCCGACAGGCGCAGCTCCTTCCCGGCTGGCAGCACATTCGCGATGGGTTGATGCAGGGCGACTCCGCCGCCGATGCGCTGGAACGATGCCGTCGGTTCGGGACAGGCGGGCAACACCGGACCTTCCTGCCCTTCCTGCCCTTCCTGCCCTTCCTGCCCTCCCCTCGCCGTCCCCATCCTCTCCAGCCGCGCGCTGATCACCCCCTTGCTCCGTTCCGCAATAGTCGTGAACGCCGCGAGGCTCAGGTCCATGGAACGTCCGTGCACGAAGGGGCCGCGGTCATTGATGCGCACGATCACGCTCTGGCCGTTTTCCACGTTCGTCACCTTCACCAGCGTGTTATGGGGAAAGGTCGGATGCGCGGCGGTCAGCGCATGCATGTCGAACGTCTCGCCGAAGGCGGTCCCCTTCCCGTGGAATTTCTCCGCGTAGAGACTCACTTCGTGCACTTCTTCGCGCAGCAATCGATCGAACTCTTCCATGAGCGCCGTCAGCTGAACCGCTGTCAGCGTGCCGGGCACGGCGTCAACGGAAGCGATTGGATAACGCTCCAGCCAGTCGGGCAGCAGGTGCAGCGTTATATCATCCGGCGCGGCGAGGTTGCGCGTTCTAAAAAGCCAGATCAACGCGTCGCCCGTCGTGAGCGGATCATCCGGGCGGAAGGACGGCTCGTCATCCAGCAGTCCGCGCCGCTTGGCAAATGTAATCTCTGTAAATCCCCTGTCCCCGCGCAACACATCCACGAACGGCGTCTCCCGCGTCTCCTCCGCGGGCCGGTCGATGGCCGCCCAGATCATCAGAAATCCGTCGCGGCGGCTGACCGTAGAATCCTCCAGCGCCAGCGCGCTACCGCCGGATACGCACAACAAACACAGAGCAAAAACAAATCGTTGCATAACGAGGCCTGCATCGTAGCACATCCGTATGCGCATGTTGCATTTTTCATTTCACATTTTTCATTTTCAATAATCATCCTCATCCGTCGTCAGTAGAAATTGGAAAATTGACATTTGTCATTCGTTTCAGAGAGTACTCCATCCGTTCGCCCGCACCACCCTGTACATTTCCGACACTTGCTCTTCCGTGAGCACCGCCAGCGTCTGCGGCCCGATCATGCCGGCGCCGGTGTCCTGCGCGCCCGTCACGATCCCGCGGTCGATCTGAAAGCGAAGCACGCTCTCCTTCGTGAGCGGACCGAACGATCCGTTGATCGCATCACGCGGGAAGAATCCTCGGTCGGCCAGCAGTTCCTGCGCGCGGCGCACCTGCGGCCCCGTCATGCCGGTAGCGAGCATGCCCTCCAGCAGCTCCCCCCGCGCCAGCAGAGCGTCATGAATGCGCTGACGGTCCAGCAGCTGCCGCGCGACGGCCCGGATGCGCTGCCGCTTCCATGCATCGGCGAGATGGCGCTGCGTCAGGGGCCCGATGGTCCCCGCGCCGGGAGACGAGGCGCTGCCGACCAGTTGCCGCGCCTGCTGATACGCGAGGATCGCGCTCTGCAGGGATGCGCCGTAGACGCCGTCCGTCCTGCCGCGGTAGTAGCCCAGCGAGCGCATCAGGCGCTGCGCGGCGGCAATATCCTTTCGATCGCTCTGCGCGTTCACGAACGGCACCGGCGCGGCCCCTTTCCGCTCCGCCACCGACACCGCCGCCTGCAGGTACGCGTTCGTGACGGGCGTCAGGCGGTCATCGGGCTCATCGATGCCGGTATCGGCGATGAGCGCAGCCAGACTGCGCTGCGTGGCGTGGCCGAAGAATCCGGTCACTTCCCCGTCGTAGTACCCCGCGCGCTGCAAGTGCTCCTGCAGCAGCCGCACCGTCAAGCCGCGTTCCCCGATCGCCGGCAGTGCGGAGGGCAGCGATTGTCCTGTCGCAACGTACGGACGCAGGACCTCGAATGGCGCGGAGAGACGCTCGACGGAGAACTGTTCGCCGGGAGCATCCGTTCCGCGGGGATAGACCGTGCCGCGCATGCGCCGGACACCGAAGGCCAGTGCGCGCGCCAGCCCTTCCTCCCCCGAGCCCACCCACAGGTCGATGCGGTGCGCATCGGTCCACTCGTTGATGGCGCCGCCCCGGTCGTGCACCGTGAAAACACCCAATCCCGGCAGGACGAGGCGGGTGCCGAAGGCATAGGAAGCGGGCGCAGCCGCCATGCCTGCGTACACCGGCGTGCCGTCCGCCGCGTGCGTGCCGCGACCGTTGAGGATCTGATCGGCTTCCAGGCTGCCCCGCACATAGCAGCACTGGCCCGGCAGCGGCGAGTAATAGGCAGTGACGACGAAGTCCTGCTCTCGCGGCGCATCGATCGCCGTTACCGACGGGACCGACACCAGCAGCAGCGAGGCGATGAGCGTCCAGGTCACCTGCGTGTGAAGAGTCATGGGGATGTGTGTGTGTGAAGAGAACAGATCAGTATAGCAAAGAATGACTTCGTTGTCTTGTGAACTTTTCAATACGTTTTTTCGGTATATCGTTTCTCGTTTGTCGTTTCCATTTCTCATTTTCCATTTTGCATTTCTCATTTCCCATTTCCCATTTCGCATTTCGCATTTCTCAATGTTCCTCCATCATCCCACCACCACCATGTCCTCCAGCCGGATGCCGAATTTCCCCGGAAAGTACACGCCCGGCTCGATGGTGATGACCTCGTGCTCCAGCAATGTCCAATCTTTTCCCCTCTGTGACAGGGAGACACCTTCATGGATGTCCAGCCCGACGCCGTGGCCCAGCGCGTGGACAAATGCCTCTTCCATGCCGTACCCACGCAGAACCTTACGCGCTGCCGCATCGATCGCACGCGTCGAAGCACCCGTTTTCACCGCCGCGATCGCGGCCTCCTTCGCCTCTCGCACAGCTTCCAGTGCGCGCCGCTGTTCCTGCGTCGGCTCTCCCACAAAGAACATGTCCGTCCGGTCGCCGCAGTAGCCGCGGTAGCGCGCTCCGCAATCGACCAGGACGATGTCGCGCTTCCGCAAGCGTCGTGCGCCCGGCCGATGATGCGGCCTGCTGGAATGGGGGCCGAATGCGACGATCGGATCAAAGGACAGATCCTCCGCACCCAGCTCGTGCGCCCAGGAGCGCAGCTGCCACGCCAGGTCCGTTTCCCGGATCCCGGGCGCGAGGGCGGTGGGCACCCGCTGCAGCATCTGCCGGGTGATGCGATCCGCCCGGCGCAGCGCCCGCAACTCATCGTCGTATTTCACCCGCCGGAAATGGGAGAGAACTCCTGAAGTTTGTATAAGTTTTGTATTCTTGTATTTCCTCTTCCATTGAGCTTCTTCTTGTATCGTTACGACTTCTGATTCTATGCCGCATATCCGAAGGGATTGCAGGCGGTCGGGCAACTCCTGCCGATCGGCGATCGTGATCGTCTTTCCCGCTTCCCTCTTCGCCGCTTCCCGGTACCGACCGTCCAGGAAGAGCGTCATCGTGCGCCCGGTGACCAGCAACGCACCGTCCGAGCTGGAAAAACCCGTCAGGTACCGGATATTGGTCAGATCGGTAATCAGCAAAGCCGGAACACCGGCAAACCGCAGGAGACGAGCGGGGGTGGGACGCATGCGGGGAGGGTAGCGCACAGGAAGCTTCTATGCTACAATAGAAGGAATGAAACATCTGCGTCGCACCCTTCCCCTGGCTCTGTTTCTCCTCTCGCTCCTCGCTTCCTCCGCTGCATTCCGGACGGAGAGCGTCACGGCACAGGTGTTCGACGGCCCCGGTCTCATCGGCGGCGTCGAACTGGCGGACAACGTGGAAGATCTCCCTGATGCCGATAATCCGCGTCAGACGGTCGTGGACATTCTGGAGGCCATTTTGAATTTTGTCGCACTGATTGCCGTCATCATGGTCATCATCGCCGGCTTCTACCTGGTGCTGAGCATGGGGAACGAAGAGCAACGGGACAAGGCGAAGCGCATCATCCTCTACACGCTCGCCGGTCTCATCGTCATCCTCTTCGCCCGCATCATCGTGGGGCTCGTCACCGTGTTCCTTGCCGATCAACTATAATGCATTCCATGCCTTTGCGTTCCCGTCTGCTGCCGGCCCTCCTCCCGCTCGCGATCGTCGCCGGTGCTCTTGCCTGGTCCGCGGGATCCGGCCTCGCACAGCCGTTTGCGGCACAACAGGAGCCGGTGCAGCTGCTGGTCGGCGATATTCTGGAAATCCTGCCGGTCCATGATCTTCCCAACGCGCAGTACACCTGGATCCTGACGCAGGACCGGACATTCATCGAAGCCAGCCGTTCGCCGACGTACCGCAGGCGGACGATTCAGCCGGGAACGTACACCCTCTTTGCGGAGATCACGTCGGGCGATCAATCGCAGCGCATCAACCGGACGTTCACGCTGCAGTACGATCCGCGCATCCCGACCGATCCCTCCGCCGACCCTCCCGCCCTGGGCACCGGGGCCACCGCCCTGGTGACGACGGATCCCCCACCCGATGCGCAGGGGCGCGTCCTCCTTCCCGAGGGAAGATCGCTGCTGCGCCTGACCCCCCTCCAGCCGGACATTGCGCCCATCGCGCTGGATACGGATACGCAGCAGGATCGCGATGGAGACGGAAATGCCGCCAACGATGTGGAGAATGACGGAACGTACTTCCAGACGGAACCGGTCCCGCTGATGGTATGGTTCACGACTCCGCCGCAGACCCGCACGCTCTCCCTGACCGCGATCGGTCCCGACGGAGCACCCGTCGTGCAGGAGATCACCGTCCTCTCCGAGCGGTTCGCACAGGAGCAGGGAATGGTCCAGAGTCCGGTAACGATCATCGCGGAGGAAAGAGGAGAAGCAACATTCGCGTTCGCGACAGCCTTCAGCGGCACGCGTCCGTCGGCCCCCCTCCTTCACCACTGGGAATTCGGCAACGGCCAGCAGAGCATCCTCCCCACCCCCACGCACACCTACGCCCTGCCCGGCACCTATACCGTCACCGTCCGGGTGCAGAACCTGACGAACGGAGCCGAGATCGGCCGGGCGCAAACGCAGGTCACCGTCGAGGGCGTTGTCGCGCCTCCCGACGGCAACGGAGCGACCGACGTCCCGGAGGTGCCCCTGCCGGATCCCCCGGCTCCTGCGGGAGAGGGATGGTCGCTGCCCCTAGGCACGATCCTGCTCGTGGGGGGCATCCTGGGGGGGATCCTGCTCCTGGGGCTGCTCATGCTCGCGATCGTTTTGAAGTTCCGCGGCCGGGGAGTGGATCTGTCCGACCGCATCGCATCCATGGAGGAGTCGATGCTGGGCAAAGAGGACAAGAAGACGCCGAAGGAAGATGCTTCTGCCGCAGGGAAACCGGCCGGCCCGCAGCCGTCGGAGGCAGCGTCCGGCGCCGAATCACTGCGCCGGCGGGAAGAGGAGCATGCCACTGCCAATCCCCTGCAGGAAGCGCCGCTGAAGATCGAGGAAGGCAACGCGCCCGCCTGGTTGAAGAGCGGATTGGGCAGCCCCGCCCCGTCGGTCCCGCCCCCGGCTCCTCCGCCGCAAGCGGCCCCCCCGCCCTGGCTGCAGCAGAAAGCGGCGACGACGCCGGCGAATGACCAAGCACCAAGGACCAATTCCCAAACGCCGCCGCCGCCGGCTCCACAGCCCCAGACGCCTCCCCCTGCTCCACTAGCGCAGGTGCCGAAACCGGCAACGCCTCCGGCGAATGACCAAGGCGCAAGCACCAAATCCCAAATGCCTCCGCCACCGGCTCCACAGCCCCTGAGTCCTCCGCAGCCGCCGGCCGCTTCCGCTCCGCAACCGCAACCAGCGCAGCAACCGCAAGCCCCCAGGCCCCCTGCCCCGACGCCTCCCGTTGCAGAGGCTCCCAAACCGCATCCCAATCCCCCGCCCTGGCTGCAGCAGAAACCGGCGACGCCGCCGGCGAATGACCAAGGCGCAAGCAGCAAATCCCAAACACCGCCGCCGCAAGCGTCGAAACCGCAGGAACCCAAGCCCGCGACGCCGCCGGCGAATGACCAAGGCGCAAGCACCAAATCCCAAATGCCTCCGCCACCGGCCGCTTCCGCTCCGCAACCGCAACCAGCGCAGCAACCGCAAGCACCCAGGCCCCCTGCCCCGACGCCTCCCGTTGCAGAGGCTCCCAAACCGCATCCCAATCCCCCGCCCTGGCTGCAGCAGAAAGCGGCGAATAACCAAGCACCAAGGACCAATTCCCAAGCTCCCAAAGCCGATTCTCCAACGCCTCCGCAGCCGGCTCCGAAGCCGCAGACTCCTCCTCCTGCTCCACTAGCGCAGGTGCCGAAACCGGCAACGCCTCCGGCGAATGACCAAGGCGCAAGCAGCAAATCCCAAACGCCTCCGCCACCGGCTCCGAAGCCGCAGACTCCTCCTCCTGCTCCACTGGCGCAGGAGCCGACTCAGCCGCACGAACCAGCTTTGCAGCAGCAGGAAACGAGACCTGTCGCCCCTGCGCCGAAGCCGCCTCAGCAGGCAAACGAGCAAACGAATCAACGCATCACCGAAGGAACGCCGTCTGACGACTCCCCCGTCGCCTTCATCCGCGCCGAGAGCATCGAGGAGCAAAATAAGCCATCCCCTCCCATTCAGACGGACAATCCGGCGTGAGGGGAAGTGGTTTCTCTTTCCCGCAAACATCGGTACAATTCGCGCACCGTGGCGGGCGTAGCTCAGTAGGTTAGAGCGTCAGGTTGTGGCCCTGAAGGTCGTGGGTTCGATCCCCATCGCTCGCCCCACCATTCACATAGCACTATCCGCATGGGGTACACTCCCCGCCATGTGGTTTTGGTATGCGATCCTCTTTGCGGCACTCTGGGCGCTCTGCAATGTCCTCGATTCCATGGTGGTTCGGCGGTACGCGCCGCATCCGTTCATGCTCATGTGGATGTGGGGCCTGTTCAAGCTGATTCCCCTTTCCGTCCTTCCCTTCCTGCTGGATGTCACGACACCGTGGGCGCTGCCGCTCCTGCTGATGGGCAGCGTGAACTTCGGCGCGGTCGTCGTCTACATTCGCGTCATCGAACGCATCGACATCTCAATCGCCAACGCCGCCTGGGCGGTGGAAGCGATGTTCCTGAGCCTGGCGGGATTCGTGCTGTTTCAGGAATCATGGACACTGCTGCAAACAACAGGAGCATTATGCATTCTGACGGGCATGGTCTTCATTTCCTTCTGGCACAGACATGTTTCCCTGCGACGGACGCTGCTGCTGCTCGGGATTCTGGGCATTGTATTCATTCCGGAGGAAATCCTGCGAAAGGCAGCGTTGGAACAGGGACAAACGGTGATCGCGGTGCTGTTTTGGTCGGCACTGGGAGGTGCCATGGCCGCCTTGATCTTCCCGTGGTTCCGGGGGCGATTCGGAAGGGATCTGTGTGCATTTGTGGCGCGCACGGATCGCGGATTCTATCTGGCGCAGGTCGCCGTCCTGATTCTGTATTTCTCCGCCCTCGCCTCCACCATTCTCGCCTATCAGCGCGGTCCGATCTCGCTGGTCAACATCGTCGGCAGTACTCAACCGTTCTTTGCCATGTTCTGGGCATTCTTCCTCCTGCGCTTCCTCCCGGCATACGTCCCCAAGGAACTCCTTACCTTCCAGTCCGTCCGCATCAAGCTCCTCGGATTTTTGATCGTGACCGCGGGCCTGGCGCTGCTGGCGCCGGCATAGAAAGTATGGAGATTGACTATTTGGAAAATGAAAATTGGAAATTTGACATTCGTTCCTTGTCATTCGTCAAATGAACCCCTCCACCTGCCGCTTCCAGAGATCGGCATAGACGCCGCCCCGGGCCACCAGTTCCTCGTGCGTGCCGCTCTCCCGGATCTCCCCCCGCTCGATCACGATGATGCGGTCCATGGCGCGCAGCGTGGAGAGGCGGTGCGCGATGGCGATGACCGTCTTGCCCTGCATCAGATCCTGCAGCGCCGCCTGGATGGCCATCTCGCTCTCGCTGTCGAGCGCGCTGGTCGCTTCGTCCAGGATGAGGATCGGCGCATTCTTGAGAATCGCGCGCGCGATGGCGATACGCTGGCGCTGGCCGCCGGAGAGCCGCACCCCCCGCTCCCCCACCAGCGTGCTGTACCCTTCGGGCAGGTCGCGAATGAAGGCATCCGCACGGGCATGGGCGGCGGCGCGTTCCACGTCTTCATCCGACGCATCCAGTAAGCCGTACCGTATGTTTTCGCGTATGGTCCGGTGAAACAGGGAGGTATCCTGCGGCACGATGGCGATCGCCCGCCGCAGGCCGGCGAGGGTCACCCCGCGGATGTTCTGCCCGTCGATGAGGATACGCCCGTCCTGCAATTCGTACTGGCGCAGGAGCAGGCTGACGAGCGTCGATTTGCCCGCGCCGCTGGTCCCCACGATGCCCAGCTTTTGACCGCCGGGAATCGAAAGATGCACATCCCGAAACACCCACCGGTCGCCGTAGGCAAAATGCACGTGCTCGAAGTCGATTCTCCCGTCCAAGACCTCCAGCGTCCGCGCGCCGGGCTGATCGGTGATGTCGTGCGGCTGGAGAATTTCCTGCAACCCTTCCTGGATCTCGCCGTAGTTGCTGACGAATTCGTTCATCTTCTGCCCGATGAAAAAGAGGCCCTCCTGCAACCGGATGACGAGCGTGAGCACCATGACGACCGATCCCACCGTCAGCACTCCGCGCTGCAACAGAAGCAGCGACACCAGCAGCATTGCTGCAGTAAACAATGCAAGCAGGAATCCGTTCAGCACCAGTATCCACTCCGAGTACCACCAGCTGCGGATGGAGGCGCGCCGCCAGGAGTGCACGAACGAGGCGAGGCGCTCCTGCTCGTAGGCATGGTGGCTGTGCTGCTGGACGGAGAGGATATTGGAAGCGGTATCGACCATCGAACCGCGCATGCCCGACGACGCCTCCGCCGCCGCATAGGAAAGGGGCGTGCGCATGCGGACCAGAACCAGATTCACCCCCAGGAAGATCGCCACCCACACCGACAGAATCAGGGCAAGCCGCCAGTCCGCGCTCCAGGCGATGACGATGCTCGCGAAGAAATTGATGCCCAGGGAGAGGAACTGCCACAGAAAATTCGCAATGATGTTGTCCACTCCGTTCGCGGCGTTGCTGACTTTATTCGTCAGCGCACCCGCGAAGCGATGGGAAAAGTACGTCGTGGAATGATCCGACAGGTAGGAGAAGAGATCCGTCACGCTCTGCGCTGCGGCCCCCGTGACCCAGCGCATGCCCGCGAAACCGCTGGCGCGCCAGACCAGCGACATCAGCAGAAAGACGGAGGGGTACGCGATGCCCAGCAGCCACACTCGTTCGTAGGTGCCGCCCTCCCCCACGGCCGTGATGGCATCGATGAGAAACCGCAGCAGAACGACCAGGCTGCTCGCCAGCAACTCCCCCGTGACCACGGCCGTCACCGCGACCATCATCCACACGCGCACGCGGCGGCTGGCATGGCGGATGAACCGCACGGGCGTGTCGGGAGGCGATGGAGATGTCGCCGGGGGCGCAGGGGGCATGGAGGAGAGTCGAAAGAATATGATAAACGGAACTATTCCGCTCCCGTTACACTCACCAGACGCATGCCAAAGAGAGCCGTGACAGCGGACGCGCCCGCCTCGTTCCCCGTATCCTTTCCTTCCGGGGAAGATTGTGCTACGGTGCCCTGTACAGTATTCCATACATTTCCGCATGTCCCAGCCGCAATTTCGCACCCCCAAAGGCACGCACGACGTTCTCCCGGTCGATAACCAGTACATGACCTACATCAAGAAGGCCGTGCGCCACCGCGCGCGCCAGGCGGGCTACAAGCGGATCGATCCGCCGGTCTTCGAAAACCGGGCGATCTTCGACCGGGGCATCGGGGAGCACACCGACATCGTGGAGAAGGAGCTCTACCTGGTGGCGTCCCGGCAGCAGTCCGATGACGAGCCGTCGTTCGCGCTGCGGCCGGAATTCACCGCGGGCATCTGCCGCAGTTTCATCGAGCACGGCATGCAGCAGCTCCCTCAACCCGTGCAGCTCTACTCCATCGGGCCGTGCTTCCGCCACGACCGCCCGCAGAAGGGGCGCTACCGTCAGTTTCATCAGTTCGACTTCGAGCTGATCGGCCTCTCCGATCCCAGCCTCGACGCGCAGCTCATCGAGGTGATCGTCAAGATTTTTTCCGATCTGCGCATCCACGACCGACTCACGCTGCAGATCAACAACATCGGATCGAGCGACAATCGCAAGGCGTTTGCGCAGGCGCTCAGAGATCACTTCACGGGGAAGGAACGGCACTTCCCGGACGTCGACCGGATGCGGCTGGAGACCAATCCCCTGCGTCTGCTGGATTCCAAGGAAGAGGATACGCAGATCCTGCTGAAGAACGCGCCGACGCTGCAGCAGTTTACGGACAAGGAATCGCAGGAGTTCCACGCGCTGGTCCTGGAGTACCTGGAAGCGCTGTCGATTCCCTACGTGGAGAACGCGTCGCTCGTGCGGGGGCTGGACTACTACAACCAGACGGTGTTTGAATTCTGGGATGCGTCGACGGGAGCGCAGAACGCGGTGGGCGGCGGGGGACACTACGACGGACTGATCGAGCTGCTCGGCGGCAAGCCGACTCCGGGCTTGGGCGCGGCGTGCGGCATGGAACGCATGATCTGGCACATGAAAGAGGCGGGCGTGCGGGCGCCGGATAAGGATCAGGTCGATGTCTTCGTGGCGCAGCTGGGGCCGGAGGCGAAGAAGACCTGCCTGATGCTGATCACGCAGTTGCGCGACATGGGCGTGCACACCGTGGGAGCCCTGGGCGAAGCGAGCCTGAAGAGCCAGATGCGCCTCGCCGACAAGTTCCAGGCGCGGTGGACGCTGCTGCTCGGGAAGATGGAAGTGAAGGAAGGCACGATCATCCTGCGCGACATGGCCGCCGGCAAGCAGAAGCAGATCCCCTTCAAAGATGCCCTGAAGACCATCCGCAAGCTCATCGGCGAAAAGAACCTGGATACGTACACGCTGAAGGACAGGATGGGAGAGGAGGAATGAAGCCGGGCATCACCTCCTCAGGTTCCCCATCCACCCGAATGTCTCCTCCATCTGCTTGATGATCACCT
>CAYZGJ010000028.1:0-15643 GCA_964478005.1 uncultured Candidatus Peribacteria bacterium | reverse complement strand
GGGCGGCATTGGCATCATGAACATCATGCTCGTCTCGGTGACGGAGCGCACGCGCGAGATCGGCCTGCGCAAAGCCGTGGGCGCCCGCAAGCGGGACATTCTCCTGCAGTTCCTCCTGGAATCCGTCACCCTCACGGCCGGCGGCGGCATCATCGGCATCCTGGGCGGCATCGGCCTGGGATGGCTGCTCTCCCGTGCCGCGGACAAGGCGCTGGGCGGTTTCTCCTTCGTGCTGTCGCCGCTGTCCATCGTGCTGGCCGTCGCCATGGCGGCGGGTACGGGGCTCCTCTTCGGTCTCTATCCGGCCAAGCGCGCATCGGACCTGAGCCCCATGGAGGCGTTGAGGAGGGAATAGGGTTATCCGATGGGCGCATGAAGGCGCCGGATGCTTCCCCTGACCGTTGGTTGCGGAATGAATTCCATGTTCATAGGCAATCCATGGGGCTTGTAGAGTGAACGATCCTGAATGTGGCTTCTGGATTTGTCGCATTGCGGAATCAACATTCCGCATGAGGGGGTTGCAGCCTACACTGTCCCCATGGATAGGTCCGAGACGGCATCGGCGACTCTCCGGGAGATACTTCTGTACCTCTGGCCGTACAATCAACGGTACGCTTACCAGTATTATCCGTATCTTCTCAGCAATGTCGTCGGCGTCATGGTCACGGGCATCCTGCTGCCACTGGCGCTGCGGCAATTCATCGATGCCATCGTCGCTGCGCAGGAACGCACGCCGGATCTGATCGGGCATTTGTCGATTGTACTGGGATTCATCGCGCTGCTATCGCTGCTGAAGGTGCTGAGTGTCGTGATGTCAGACCAGTTGATCACGTACATGGGACCCAAGGCGATCCGGGATATCGAGAACGATTGCTTCACCGTCCTGCACGGGTTGCCCTTGGCGTACTTCGCGCAGGCACCCGTGGGAAGCATTGTGGCGAAGGTGAAGCGCTTCAGTAACGGGTACAACATGCTGGATTTGCACATTACACGCGGACTCCTGGAATCGACGGTGCAACTCCTGGGCACGATTGCGGTCGTCGCTCTGCTCTCCCCGCTGCTCTCTCTCGCATTTTTCGGATGGGGCGTGGCGTACGTCGCCATCGTACTCTTCGCCGTACGGTGGAAGATGCGTTTGGACGTGGGGAAAGTGCGCGCGGATTCCTCCTCCACCGGCCTGCTGGCGGATGGCATTACCAATGTTCTTGTCGTCAAAACATTCGCGCGCTTCCCGTTGGAACATGCGCGTTTCCGGTCCGCTACCCAGTACGTGGCGGATGCGACGCGCCGGAGTTGGATTGCATCCACATGGATTAATGCTCTCCAGGCGTTGCTGGTGGGATCCGCTTCCGTGCTGCTGCTCTTTCTTGCATTTCGGCTGTGGATGCAGGGCGCACTGTCCGTGGGGTCCATCGTGTTGATTCATACCTACGTCTTCCTCGTGGGCACGCACTTTCTGCAGATGGGCGAACAGCTCAAGGCCATTTATCGTGCGGCAGCCGATTGCACCGAAATGATGGACATCATCCGGATGAAGCCGGCGGTGATCGACCCCCCGCGTCCATGCAAGCCCATGATCGATCAGGGGGCGATACACGTTGCGTCCGTGACCTTTGGTTACCACCCGTCGGTGCCGGTGTTCCGCGATTTTTCCCTCACCATTCCCGCAGGACAGAAAGTCGGTCTGGTCGGTCACAGTGGCGCGGGCAAGAGCACGCTCTTTGCGCTGCTGCTGCGGTTCATGGACGTGCAGGACGGATCCGTGTCGATTGACGGGCAGGATATTCGCTCGCTGTTGCAGGATGATCTGCGCGCACATATCAGCTACGTGCCACAGGAGCCGCTGCTCTTCCACCGGTCCATCCGGGACAATATCGCCTACGGCAATCCGGAGGCCGATGATGCCGCCATCCAAACCGCCGCCCGGAAGGCGCACATTCTGGAGAGCATCGAAGCGATGCCCTTGGGATTCGATACCGTGGTAGGGGAGCGCGGCGTGCAGTTGAGCGGCGGCGAGCGCCAGAGGATCGCCATCGCCCGCGCCATGCTGAAAGACGCGCCGATCCTTTTGCTGGATGAAGCAACGAGCGCCTTGGATTCCGTCAGCGAGCGGCACATCCGGGAAGCATTCGATGCACTGGTATCAGGAAGGACGACGGTGGTCATCGCACATCGCCTCAGTACCGTGCAGCGCCTCGACCGCATCGTGGTGCTGGATCACGGCAGGATCGTGGAGGACGGAACGCATGAAGCGCTGCTGCGCCACGATGGCACCTATGCGGAACTCTGGCGCCATCAATCCGCAGGGCTGCTGGGAGTGAAGGGTTGAAGAGTCAGATTGATGCACATGCGCACACTCCGTATAGTTGCTGCATGTCAGATATGCAGCATGAGTTGCAGATGATTCGGGAGCGGAACCGGCGCGTGGAAGCGGACAAAGCCTGGGAGACCAGCTGGACGCGACGCCTGTTCATCGCCGCAGTCACCTACTGCATCGCGGTGCTGTTTCTGTGGTCGATCGATGTCGCTCTTCCCGGCTGGAATGCGCTGGTGCCGACAGGGGGCTATCTCCTGTCGACGCTTTCGTTGGCGTCCGTGAAGCGTCGATGGCTGCAACGGTATGCGGAACGCTCCACGCCGTAAGAGGCAGAAAGAACCCCTGTGCATACCGGCGACATGCCCGCTATGCTGCCGCGGATGATGGCACTCTTCGCAGCCAACCCCTTCGTCTTCTACGCCATCGTGCTGGCGCTGTCCGTTCTTTCCGCCAGTACGGGCATCGGAACCGGATTCATCCTCATTCCGCTGGCGACGTTGTACTTCGGCCCCAAGGAAGCAGTCGGCATTTGTACGCTGTTCTTCCTGTTCCAGAGCGCCAACAAGATGCTGCTCTTCCGCGAACACGTGCGCTGGAAGACGGGTGCGCAGCTGCTTTTCTTCGCGATTCCCGGAGCGATCATCGGCAGCCTGGCGCTCAGTGTGCTGCCCGCTGATCTCTTTCGCACGCTCTTTGCGGCGATCATCCTCTTGTATCTCTTCAATGAAATCATCCGCATCGTCCCGAAGATCCACGTGCGCGAACGCACGGCGGTGTCCCTCTTCGGTTTGCTCTACGGGTTCCTGTCCGGACTGGTCGGCAGCGGCAGCGTGATCAAGGGGCCGCTCCTCGCGGGGATCGGCATGAAGAAAGAAGTCTACATCGGCACCTACGCGTTCACGTCTTTTTTCGTCAATATTCCAAAACTGGCGACGTACGCGACGACCGGGGTCATCGACCGTAGGGTATTGGTGTACGCCATCCCATTTCTCCTGCTTTCCATCGCGGGAACCACCATCGGCCGGCTGCTCGTCCGACGCATGCGCAGCGACGTCTTCACGTGGATTTTGTACGGATCGTTTGCGGTCTCCGCAATTGTACTTCTACTGGAGTAATCTTATTGTCCCTTTCGCACTGCATGGGTACCGGCGGGAAGGTACATCCTGTCAACTCTGCCGCTTCCGTGGGCGAAGACGCGGTGGACCAAGCATGCCTCTTCCTGACCGACAGTCAAACATGAGGTGTACGCAAATAGATTCGATTCCAACATCAGAATTTACGTTGTGGAAAAATTCAATGAATCCAAGAAGCGCTTATGATCCATTTCGGTTACATTGATTGATATCAATTGAAAAAGAATGGAGGGGGTGCTGATAATTCTTCCTTGTACCTGAGCGCCATCCTTTCGACGCAGGATGAAATCCAATATCAAAGCGTTATCTGATTGTGTGAGTTTTTTCCACTGAAGAACGCTATCCAATAAAATTATGTTCCCCTCTAATAGATTATCAGGGTCAAAATATTCCAGAGCTTCATATGATGGAATATAGGAAGATAGCTGAAAAAGGTAACTGTCAGTCCTGGCGAAATACACCTCTCGGGGAATCTGTATTCCCTCCGATGGGGCAAGGACATCACTTGTCACACTTGGTTCAAGTGGCAACGAAAAGCTGTAGCCATGCCCGTGTGAAGATATTGTCCGCCAGTTCGAATCTGATAAATCAGTAGGGGTTGGGTTATCCGGAAAGTAAATTGAGACCACCAAATTGGATGTGGAAACCAAGATTCCAGAGACAAGAACAATGAGAAACCATCGAGGTGTGTGCTTTTGTTTTGAAAAAAAGAATAAAATCGTTGCCATGAGGAGTATCGACAAGGCCGATGCATAGAGAGATAGTGTCTGAATATCATACATATTGAGCTTGAGTATGTAGCTTAGCAAAATGGTTGTACCGAATGGTGGGCCGGGAGGGACTCGAACCCCCGGAGCCGTGAGGCGTCGCGTCTACAGCGCGATGGAATTGCCGCTATCCGACCGACCCACGCGTATGCGCAGTTCAAAAGAACGTCGCAGAGGCATTCTACGGATTTTGCGGATTCATTCAACTCTTCCCTGGAGCGTCTGACGGCGTCATCGGCTGCCCGGGGGATGGGCCTGCAGAGGCGAAGGAGATGGCCATGCAATTGATCCCAGCGATGCCAGCGTGATGATGCCCCCCAGGATCCAGAGGAACGAGACGTAGCCGAATGTCTCCGCGAGTGTCCCGACCGCGAGGTAGAAGACCAGCGCCACGATGCCGACGAGGAGATTATTGATCGAGGAGACGGTCGCCCTCTGGTGGGAAGCGATGGCGTGCTGGAGACGCGCGTTGTACTTCACTTTGGACGCTTCGATCATATAGATCATCGGGAAGATCAGCAGGACGGCCATCCACGGCCCGGCCAGCGACATCAGCAGGAGCATCAGGCCGCCCAGGAGCGTGAAGGCAGGGAGGCGCCTGCCGGGGAGCGGGAGCAGGTGCGCCGAGAAACCCGCAAGAGATGACAGCAGATTTGCGACGGCGAAGACGATACCTATGGACGCAAAGGAATAATCAATTTCGCTCAACCACAGGCTCCAGAACTCGTCAGCCGCCGCCGTGGCGCCGAATGCCAACATGATGAAGAGCATGAGTTTCAGAAGAAGAGGATTGTGACGCGCTTCCCGGAATGCATCACGGAGAATGTGCAAATACTGCGACTCTTCCGTCGACCGGAAGCGCGGAGCCGAACGCACGGATGCGATAAGCAGCGCAGCCAGGAGCGGCATGAATACGCTGGGGATCAATGCGTACGCAAATCCCAGTTCCGCGGCAAATCCTCCCAGCAGCACACCCATCGTCATGCCGGCAAACTCATATCCGCGCGCATGACCGATGACCTTCTCAAACAGATTGTCGCGCTTCATCGCCTTCAGCTCGTCATACGTCAGCGCTTCAAACGTGCCGCTCTTCAGTGAAGAGCCGGTGCCCCACAGCATGAAACCGAGTGCAAAGCCCGCAAACGCATCCGCAAGGAGCCATACGGCAAAGCACGCTGCCTTCAAGAGAAGCGCGATTCCCAGAAGATGCTTGCGGGAATAGCGGTCTGCCAGCATTCCGGATGGGACTTCCAATGTGATCGCTGTCACTTCCCAAATAACAAAGAGAATTCCTATATCCACCGCACTCAATCCGTGTGCCTGAAAGAGCAACGGGTAGACCGGATAGATCAGAATGAACTGATGCAGAAAGGAGAAGCCGTAGATGCTCAGCAAAAAGCGCCGCATGGGCGGAGTCTAGCACGATGCGTGCAAAGGAAACGGCCAATCAGACCTGCGCCCTGCGCAGCACGAAGGCCAGGGAGAGCAGCCCGATGACGGCGGTGGCCCAGGCGGCGGAGCCGGTTTCGGCGTTGGTCTGCGGCATGTGGATGATCACGTCCTGCGACACGGTTCCCGCCGGCTGCGGGGCGGGCACCGGCACGCTTTCCGTTCCCACGGCATAGGGATTGACGGGCAGCGTGGGGGCGGGCTGGACCGGGGGGGCGACGGACGAGGCGGGTTCCGGCACGGCGGAAGCAGGCTCGGACGCAGCGGAAGAAGCCGGGACCTGCTGCATCAGCGGAATGCTGCGCTCCTGGGGGAGCGGCTGCTGCGGCTGCACGGATCCGGCCGCGATGACGATCAGGGTGCCGGAGACGGAACGGGACGTGGAGGATGTGTAGGGGTATGTCCCCGGCGGGATGGAGGAGGGGATCGTGACGCGCGCATCGCTGAGCGGATGGATGATGGAGGATTCCACCGGGGCGCCGTTGGGCCCGATGAGCGTCTCGAAGAGAAGGATCTGGGGAATGGACGCGTTGTTCCGGAAGATGACGTTCTGCCCCGCCGTGACGGTCAGGGTCTGGGGCTCGGCGCCGCCATCCGTGAGCACGATGTCGGGTTGCTGCGCGGGTGCCATCGTCTGCCCCGTCCACACGGTCCACCCCTGCACGGCCGAGAACCCGATGGCGGCGACCAGTAGCATGCCGATGACCGCCGCAGGCATGCGCCGGGCGGGAGGAATGCCGCCGGGGATGCTGGCGCCTCCTGGCGCATTGCCATTCCGGACGGGGAGTTCGATGGCCCCCTCTTCCGTTGCATGCCAGTGAGAGAGGGGAGAGGGTGTCACGGACGCAGGGGGGCATGCTGGGCGGAAAGCTGCCTGCGGAACGCGACGAACGTACCGATAGCCGCCGAGAACAGCAGGAGGATCGCCAGCGTGGAAGCCGTTCCCGTTTCCCCGGCCACCGTACCGTCGGTGCCCGGCGTGGGGGGCGGCAGCACGCCCGCGGTAAAGGGAGCCGTGGAGGTGCGGGGATTGCCTACGTTGACGCCGACTTCCCGACTGAAATCCGTTTCCTGCTCCGCCGCGTTCACGCCCCGGATGGCGAAGTAGTACGTGGTGCCTTCCGGCAGCGCGCGGATCGAGACGGACGTGGCCCCGGCGTCGATGGCGCGCCGCTGCAGGTACCGGCCGCTCTCCGTTCCGTAGTACAGGTGGTATCCGATGAGATCCGCGGAGGGCAGCGCATCCCATGCCAGGTACACCGTGCTCCCTTCCGTGGTCACCCGCAGTCCCTGCACCTGTAGCATCGTGAAGACCGTTGCAGGAAGGGCGGGTGCGGAAGAGGCGGAGGATGCTGGGGAAGAAGCGGCCGAGGAGGAAGCTGCGGGGGAGGGGGAGTCCGATCCGTCCATCGCCAGGCGGACGAACAGATACCCGTGCGGCGGCGTGACGAGATTGATCTCCGTGTCATTGACGACCGCGAAGACGGACGTCTCGGGCTCGGGCGTATCCGGATTATCGTAGAAGGTGATCGGCGATCCCGTGGTCTGCGGCTGCGTGATCGCCAGAGTGACGCGCGCCAGGACGATGACGGCGTCGGCGGGGCGCTGCTGCGCGGTTCCGCTGAGCTTGATCATGCCTTCGTCCGCATCAATGCTTGATTCGCCGGGGGTGGGCGTGGGGAATGCAGCATGGACGGCGACCGTTCCGTTCGTGAAGATTGCCGGATCGTACGCCAGCCACGCGCGGAATCGTTCTACGGGCAGTTTCTGCGGATTGTGCAGGACGATGTCGATGTCCAGGGTGTCGCCGTTGTGCAGCTCCGGCGTCTGCACGCTGAGCGGATCGCGCACGTCGTAGGACGGGCAGCCCGTGGATTCCTCGCAGTGGGGACGGATGACGAGGCGGGGCTGCTCCGTTTCCTGCGCATGCGCCGCGAGGGGTGCGAGCAAAGAGGCGCAGAGCATGCAGGCGGAGATCCGGAGGGGGCGAAGCAGCGGCGACATGGATCAGCGGCGGGAATCGACGGAACGCAGGATCTGCAGAGCATCATCGATCGTGAGGAGTCCGTCCTGATCGGGATCGGCCAGGAGCTGCTCCACGGTGGGATGATCGTCGGAGCGGATCAATTCCAGGATATCGATGGCATCGCGGACATCCACTTTGCCGTCTCCGTTGACGTCGCCGGTCGACAGCACATTGACGGCGGACGTGCTGGCGACGGTGTCCACTTCACCCGCGGTCTGGATACCCAGGAAGAACGCGGACAGGATCGACAGCATGCCCAGAGACAGGATCTGCATCCGGTTGGCGGCGCGTCGGGCGCGCATGCGGGTGGGGGGTGTGCGTGTCGGCATTTCTCCCTACTATAGCGCAAGAGGCGATTTCCGACAACGCGCACGAGGTTGACGTACCCTGTGATTATTGAGCCATATATGGAACGGGAACCGGAGCGCGAGGGAAATGTTCCCTGCGGGACGTGCGGGACGTATACAATGGGCCCATCGCCAACCTCTTCATCCTGACGGGCGAGAACGAGTACCTGCTGCTGCGGGAGAAACTGCGCTGGATCGAGGAATTCACCAGGAAGCACGGCCCGGAGAACCTCGTCCGTCTGGAGGGGGCTGCCGGCACGGTCCGCACCCTGCTGGATGAAGTGTCCGTCCTGCCGTTTCTCGCATCGAAGCGGCTGGTGCTGGTTGACGGTATGGTGCGCTGCTCCAAGGAGGAAGCGCACACGCTCCATCGCAGCATCCATCCCGATGTGCTGCTCCTCTTTGCCGATTCCAAGCCCGACAAGCGCAGTGGCGGCATCAAGGAGCTGCTGGCGCTGGCCGGCAAGAATGTCACGACGTTCCCCCTGCTCAAAGGGTCGTCCCTCAGCCGCTGGGTGGAAGCCGTTGCGGCGGAGAGGGGCGGGCGGCTGGAACCGCGCGCGCGGGATCTGCTGATCGACTGGAACGGCGGGGATGCGGGAATGATTGTGCGTGATCTGGAGAAGCTGCTGCTGCTCGCCGGCACCCGGCCCGTCACCGTTGCCGACGTGGAGCGCGTGTGCGTTCCCACGGATGAGGGCATTGTGTGGACCATCACCGACTATCTGGCAGCGGGCAAACGGCGAGAGGCCCTGACGTACGCGCGGCGCATGCTGGCGCGGGGCAGCGATCCCCACGGCCTGTGGGCGATGCTGCTGTCCTTCCTGCGCAATGCGGTCGCGGTCCGTGCCGCGCTCGACGCACGCATTGCATCCGGGGACATCGCGGGCGCGGTTGGCATCCATCCGTTTGCGCTGCGCTCACTCCTGGGGTACTGCAAGCAGCTGGACGCGGATGCGCTGCACGCGCTCCTGCGCTGGGCGTCACAGCAGGACGTGTACCTGAAGACCGGCGCCTACCGGGCGACCAAAGAGGAGCAGCAGGAAATCCAGTGCCTCATCGACACCTTTCTCTGCAAGGCTCCGTAGGAAGCATCACTCCAGCGCATCCAGCAGTTCTTCCGCTTTCTGCTCTTCTTCATTGCGCGCGGCCTCCTCCTTCGCGGAACGCTCCGCCCGCTTGGTGCGCCTCGCCTCCTCCATCTGCCGGATCGCCTGCGGAGCACCGGCTTTGTTGAGCTCCTGTGCGTACTTGGCGTCGATGGCCGCCAACTGGTCTCGCTCATTGGTCAGGATGTCGCGAAGCTGATCGACCTGCTCGGGCGTCATCACCGGCAGGATGTCCACCCAGTACTGCCGCTCCTCATCGTTCATGCTCTGCGACTGGCGGATCAACGCGATGATCTCCGGAAACGCACGCTCCGTCTCCGGCAGCACCTTCAATCCCGAATCATCCGATCCCGTCTGTCCGGCGGCGGTCGTGTCGTCACTGGCAGGCATGGGACCAGACTACGTGAGAACGCACTATGCTTCAACCGGGAACGTGCGCGGACCCTTCAGGCGACTTTCACGATCTCGAATTCCTGCGGCCCCGACGGCGTCTGGACGAGCACGCGATCACCCTTGGTGCGGTTGAGCAGCGCCCGACCGATGGGAGATTCATTGCTGATGCGCTTGGCGAAGGGATCTGCCTCGGTTGCACCGACGATGGTATAGAGCTCGTCCTCCTCGTCCTTGTCCGACAGATTGCGCAGCGTGACACGCGAGCCGATGTTCACCTCCCGGACCTTGGCCTTGCTCTCTTTCTCCGTGATGATCTTGGCGCTCTTGATCTTGCGCTCCAGATCGATGATGCGACCCTCGATGAACGCCTGCTCGTTCTTGGCCTCCTCGTACTCGGAGTTCTCGGAAAGGTCTCCGTAGGAGATGGCTTCCTTCAGGCGCTGCGCGACTTCCTTGCGGCGGACGGTCTTGAGGTGCTCGAGTTCCTCCTTGAGCCGCGCAAGCCCTTCCTTGGTCACCAGTGTCTGCTCCCCGGCGTCATCGTCGGAGGCAGATCCCGAGGAACCGGTCGATCCGAAATCGTCGCCGGTGAGGATGTCGTCATCGGTGGGCATAGTGCGGGGAGTATAGGGAGGGCGGGCGGAGAGTGCAATTGATAATGAGAAATGTCAAATACTGCCTGTCAAATGGTGCGGTCGGGCTTGCCCTGCGATCCCAGCAGCAGGTCCGGCCAGGCGAGGATCGGGAGTGCCTCCGCAGTGAGGTGCATCGCCTCTACGATCCGCTTGAAGAGCTGGGCATTGGTGAGCAGCGGAATGCCGCGGTCGGTCGCGATGCGGCGGATGAAGTACCCGTCCGTCTGCTCCTGGCCGCCGTCATGCATGGGAATGTTGAGCACCAGGTCGACGCGGCGGTCCTCCAGGTACTCGCGGATGTTGGGGCTGCGCGGCTCGGACACCTTGGAGAGCGCGATGGACGGAATCCCGCGTGCGTCCAGGAACTCGTGCGTGTTGCGCGTGGCGTACAGATGGAATCCCCGCTGGTGCAGCTGGCGGATGGCGGGGAGCAGGTCGACTTTGTCCTCCAGTCGCCCGATGGAGAGAAGAATATTCTTCTGAGGCAGCGCAAATCCCACCGCGAAGAGTGACGTGAGCAGCGCTTCCTCCGCGGTGTGGCCGAAGCAGGCGACTTCCCCGGTGCTCACCATCTCCACGCCCAGGCGCGGATCGGCGCCTTTCAGCCGCGAAAAGCTGAACTGCGCGGCCTTCACGCCCACATGGTCGATATCCAGCGTCTGGTAGCGCACGTCCGTGGGGGCCCGGTTCAGCAGCGCCTGGGTTGCGAGCATCGCGAAGTTGTAGCCCGTCACCTTGCTGGCGAACGGGAAGCTGCGGCTGGCGCGCAAATTGCACTCGATGACTTTCACATGGTTTTCCTTCGCGAGGAATTGAATGTTGAACGGCCCGGAGATGCTGAGTTCCCGGACAATCTGCTTCGCAATGACTTTGAGGCGGCGCAGCGTCTCGATGGTGACGCGCTGCGGCGGAAGGACCAGCGTGGCGTCTCCCGAGTGGACCCCCGCGTTCTCGATGTGTTCCGATACGGCATACAGGAGCAATTCTCCGTTCTGGGCGACGCCGTCGACTTCGATCTCCTTGGCGCCGACTTCGAATTTGGACAGCACCACGGGCGCATCCTTGCCCACCGCAGCCGCCTGGTCCAGGAAGGACGCCAGGTCATCCCGGGAATGGACGACGGCCATGGCCGCGCCCGAGAGGACGTAACTGGGCCGGACGATGACGGGGTATCCCACCGTGTCGGCGAAAGCGGCCGCTGCATCGAGATCGGAAAATTCCTTCCACTCCGGCTGGTCCACGCCCAGGCTGTCCAGCAGGTTGCCGAACTTGTGCCGGTCTTCCGCGCGGTCGATATCGGCGGGGTGGGTGCCGGCGATGCGGATGCCGCTGCGGGCGAGCTTGCGGGCGAGGTTGTTGGGAATCTGGCCCCCCATGGAAACCACGACCCCCGCGGGAGAGACGGCATCGCAGATATCACGCACGCGTTCCTCGCTCAGTTCATCGAAGAACAGCACGTCGCACTCGTCGTAATCGGTGCTCACGGTCTCGGGGTTGCTGTTGATCATCGCCACGCGGAACCCCTCCCGCTGCAGTTCGTGCACGGCCTGGACGCAGCACCAGTCGAACTCGACCGACGATCCGATGGAATACGGACCGCCGCCCAGCACGATCATCCGCTCCCGATCGCCATCCACGGGATCGATCTCGCTCTTCGCGCCGTGGTAGGTGAGGTACAGGTAATTGGTCTTCGCGGGGAACTCGCCGGCCAGCGTGTCGATCTGGCGGATGACGGGCAGGATGCCTGCCTCCACCCGCAGCCGGCGGATCCCCTCCGTTTGTCTCTGGGCGATAGCGGCGATGGCGGCATCGGAGAAGCCTGCTTGCTTGAGCGCGCGCAGGAAATCGGGTTCCAGCGGGTCCGCTCCGTGGTGGAAGAGCCGCTGCGCCAGGTCCGCGCAGTGCTTGATGCGTTGCAGAAACCAACGGTCGATGCCGGTGGCGGCGTTCACTTCGTCGACGGTCCAGTCCTCCCGCAGCGCGCGCGCCACGGCGAACATGCGGCGGGGCGTGGGGCGCTTCACCTCCCGCGCGAGATTCTCGAAGGGGAACGGCACCGGATACAATCCGTCCGCGCCGATATTGAGCATGCGGAACGCCTTCTGCAAGGCTTCCTCGAAGGTGCGGCCCAGCGCCATCACTTCGCCGACGGACTTCATCTCGCTCGTCACCTGATCGGACACGTGACGGAACTTTTGCAGATCCCAGCGGGGGACTTTGACCGCCACGTAGTCGAGGGACGGCTCGAAGTCCGCGCACGTCACCTGCGTGATGGCGTTGCGCAACCGGGGCAGCGTGTAGCCCAGCGCCAGCTTCGCCGCCACGAACGCCAGCGGGTAGCCGGTCGCCTTGGACGCCAGGGCCGAGCTGCGGCTGAGGCGGGCGTTCACTTCGATGACGCGGTAGGCGCGCGAGCGGGGGTCCAGCGCGTACTGGATATTGCACTCTCCCACGATGCCGAAGTGCCGGATGACTTTCAGCGCGATGGAGCGCAGCATCTGGAACTCGACATTGTCGAGCGTCTGGCTGGGCGCCACCACGATGGACTCGCCCGTATGAATGCCCAGCGGATCGACATTCTCCATGTTGCAGACCGTGATGCAGTTGTCGGCGCAATCGCGCACCACCTCGTACTCGATTTCCTTCCAGCCCGTCAGGTCCTCCTCCACCAGCACCAACGACGACTCCACGAAGGCGACGGCCAGCAGCTCGCGCAGTTCCTTCTCCGCGCCCGCCGTGCCGCTGCCCTTGCCGCCCAGCGCGAACGATCCGCGCACGATGACGGGATACCCGATTTCCTGCGCCGCCTGCACGCCTTCCTCCACCGATTCCACGGGGATGGAACGGGGGACATCGATGCCGATGGTGCGCAGTTCCGCATTGAAGGCCTTGCGGTCCTCGGTCTTGCGGACGCTCTCGATGGGGGTGCCGAGGATGCGGACGTTGTGCGCGTCCAGTACCCCGGAAGCCGCCAGCTTCATCCCGCAGTTGAGCGCGGTCTGTCCGCCGAAGCTGACGGAAATGGCGTCGGGCTTCTCCTTCTCGATGACGCGCGTCACGAACGCGGGCGTCACCGGCAGGAAGTAGACGCGGTCGGCCAGCCCCCAGCTGGTTTGATTGGTGGCGATGTTGGGATTGATGAGGACGACGCGCTTCCCTTCTTCTTTGAATGCTTTGATCGCCTGGCTGCCGGAGTAATCAAATTCTCCCGCTTCGCCGATCTTCAGCGCGCCGGACCCCAGCAGCAGAATGGTGGAGACGCCGGAAACATCCGCCCCGCCGCGCGGTGCGGCCTCCGGGGCAGCCGAAGGAGTGACGGGCTCCGTCATGTCCGCGGCACACTACCCAAGGGGGAGGCGTGTGGCAACACATCCGCTGCAGATATCGCCGGACCACTTCATGCGCATCCGGCAAGCGAAGGGGGATTCATCCGCCGCATCGTTCGCTATACTCGATCCATGATCGTCCCGTTCCTCGCTTCCGCTCTCCTGGTTGCCGCAGCATCCTCCGCTCCCTCGGCCTGGGAGGAGCTGCACGACGATCTCGCGCAGTGGGAGCTGGAAGAAGCTCTGTACGATGCGGATGCTCAAGCGGATCAGGCAGAGGACGCCTTCCACGGCAGTGACACGCTCTTCCCTCCGGAGGCGCTCCCGCGTCCTTCGTCACGCTCCTCCGCGGCTTCCTCTTCCCGGGCCTCCGGTCCGCCTGCCGTCACCATCGACGTGGACGGAAGAGCGGTGGTCCTGCGGGACGTGCCGCCGGACAGCTGGTTTGCGCCCTTTGTGTCGGCTATCGCACGGCGCAATCTGATTTCCGGTTACCGCGACGCGGACGGTCGCCCGACGGGACTCTTCGGCCCCGGTGATTCCGTGACCACCGGGCAGCTGATCAAGGTGCTGGTGCAGGCGGGAGGCGGAGAAACGGCGCGCTGCACAGGCGATCCCGCGCTTCGGTCCGCGCACGGGCACTGGTCCGCATCCTTCGTGCGGTGCGCGGAGGCGAACGCGTGGTCGCTCCTCTCCGATGCGGCCCTGGATGTCGACCGTCCCGCCACCCGCGCGGAAGTGATCGGCACGCTGCTGGAGGCACTGCGCATCCGTCCCGCTGCAGGCCAGCCATCTCCCTTCACGGATGTCCGTCCCTCCACCCCCTACGCCGCAGCCATCATCCAGGCGCAGGCGAACGGCATCATCAGCGGCTATCAGGATGCCTCCGGCGCCCTCACCGGGCGTTTCGGCCCGCACGATCCCGTCACCCGCGCGGAATTTGCGAAGATCGTGACGGGCGGACTGGATGCGTACGGGAAATGAGAGTACGGAATCGTCCGATCTCCTGACACGTTTCGCGCATCAGGACTGGATGGAGGCGAGGGTGTTCTGCTTCAGGTGTTCCTCCAGCTGCTTCTCGTCGGGGTGCGTGCCGACGACGTTGAGGAGCGCGGTTCCCAGGATGACCAACGTGCCCCCCGCGTAGTGATACCATCCGATGGTCTCGCCCAGGAAGAGCCAGGAGAAGAACGTCGCGCCGATGATGTCCAGGCTGCCGACGAGCGACACGGTCGTCACCCGCAGCCTGCTGAGCGCCACGTAGTGCGTGACGCTGTTGAGGAAGCGCGAGAAGAACGCGAATCCCAGGAGGGAGGGGAAGAGCGCAGCGGGCATCCCGCGCACCTCCTGGATGAACGGGTGCGCGATGAAGGGTGACACGAGGAAGAAGAACGAGACGGCGATTCCGGAGCGGAAGAGCAGGGCGAGGTGGGAGTCGACTTTGTGCAGATGGGCGCGGAAGATGATGGCGCCGAACGCGTAGCTCAGCGTGCTGGCAACGATCAGCAGGTCGCCCCACTGCAGGATGATGCCCTGCGTCAGCCCCTTGAACAGTATCAGGACGATCCCCGCCAGCACGCACGCCATCGCCCAGAGGTGCGCGGGGGTGATGGATTCCTTCAGCGCGAAGCGCGCCAGGATGAGCATGAACACGATCTGCATCTTTCCGAAGAAGCCCGCGTTCACGGCCGTCGTGTGCGCGATCCCGGTAAAGAGCAGCAACGGTCCGATGATGCCGCTGCAGAGAGCCAGCATCGTCAGCCAGGCGAGCTGTTTACGGTGCAGGTGGCGGACGGTGCGCAGGACGGGGAAGAGCCCGAACGAAAAGAAGATGAAGAAGACCGACAGCACCTCGCTCACGAAGAGGAGCGACAACGAGGAGAGCGACGTGCTCAGCGACTTGGCGAACGCATTGAACGTCGAGCCGGAAAGGGTGCTGACCGCGAGCGCCGCTCCGCCGGCCGCACGTTCGCCGGGGGTTTCACGGTGCAGGAACCGCGCGAAGGGCCGCGGGACAACGGAAACAAGATCCATATGTGTATTAACGTTATTATAACATAATCGCTATACTGCAGCAATGTCATCGCCGTTCCAGGCAATCGAGCAGTTCGGCTCCCAGCAGAAAAATCAGCGCCAGCACG
>CAYZGJ010000027.1:0-15801 GCA_964478005.1 uncultured Candidatus Peribacteria bacterium | reverse complement strand
TTCCTGCGCAGCTCTTCAGCGCATTGAAGTACTGCAAAAGCATCCTCCATTCACAGCATCGGCACTCCTGACTTTCTCTTCCATCATGAATATGAATAATCCCACCCATCGCTTCATCACGGATATCACTCTCCCCGGCTGCGTCGTCCAGGCGGGACCCGTCGCTACTGTCCGGGCGCTTCTCACACCTGAGAACTATCAATCCTTCCTGGACACACATAGCGACACGGACCTCTACTTTTTGGCAGGCGTGGACCCCGCAAGAGACATGCAGCGGGCACGGGATGAGGACGTGCGGAGCATCAATCACTTCTTCATCGATCTGGACATCCGTGCAGTGTGGAAGAAAAACGGGGATGAGATAGCGGACGCGCAGATCAAAGAAACCGGGGACTGGCTCGCGGAGCACCTTGCACAGCATCCGACGTTTTCTGACTGGCGGTACATCGTCTTCACGGGCAACGGATTGCACTTGTACTACTTCGGGGACCCCGTTGCACTGACGTCCACGGAACACTGGCGCGAGGGTATGCAGGCAGTACTGCGAGAGTTCCAGGAGTACACGCAGCTGGAGCCGGACATGGGATGTTGCAACGCTGCACGCCTCAAGCGATTACCTAGCAGTATCAACCACAAGGGCGGTGCCCGGAAGCGTGTAGAGATAATGCATCATCATCCTGACGCCGTAACAGACATTGCGCGAGTGTTGCAGTTTGGCGCGGGCAGTACGCCGCACGTACGGAGTGCCGCAACGACTCTCACGGCAAAGGCATGGGAGGCCGGGATGGAAGGTGTAGGGATCGGACAGCGCAATACTACGGCCGCATCCGTCGCCGGCAAGCTGCTCCAAGGGGTCCCGGAAAGTATGTGGGAGGTGGCGGCGTGGGGTGGGATGAAAGAATGGAATGCACGGAACACTCCACCAATGCCGGAGAAGGAATTGCGCTCGGTCTTCGATAGCATTGCAAAGAAGCACAGGAGCACGGAGAAGCAGGGGCAGCGCGGTGGTGATGTGCCCGTCCTTGTTCGCCTGGCGGATGTGGAACGGGAAGAGGTGCAATGGCTCTGGCAGGACCGCATCCCGCAAGGGAAACTGACCATGCTCGACGGGGACCCTTCAGCGGGCAAGTCCTGGCTTTCGCTGGCAATCGCCAGTGCACTCACGCTTGGGGCACCGTTGCCGGGACAGAATGACGCAAGCCCGCCTGCAAATGTACTGCTCCTGACGGCGGAGGATGGACTGGCCAATACGATCCGCCCACGCATGGAAGACATGGGCGCGGACTTGTCACGGGTGCAGTGTCTGCAAGGGGTGCAGGACAAGCAGGGAAAAGAGCGCCATCTTTCACTGGAGGATGATCTGGCATCCATTGCGTCGGTATTGGAAGCCGGAGGGTATGCCCTTGTCGTCATTGACCCTCTCAATGCGTACCTTGGCAGCACACTGGATACCAACCGGGATGCCGCACTGCGTTCTGTTCTCACACCTCTCACGCAGATGGCAGAGAAATACAACGTAGCACTTCTCGCCATTCGCCACCTGACGAAATCACCCCGTACCCGTGCCATCTATCGCGGGCAGGGGTCTATTGCTTACACCGCAGCGGCTCGCGTTGCGCACCTCGTAGGACGTAACCCGCAGGACCCGGAGGAGAGGATCATGGTCTGCATCAAGAACAACCTCGCACCCTTTCCATCTGCCATTGCCTACGAGGTACACGAGGGGCAATTTAGCTGGAGAGGGGAAACGGACATTGCGGCGGATGCTCTGTTGGGTCCCGACGGGTCACAAGAGGGTGAGACCGTGCTGGAGAAAGCAAAGGCATTTCTGATGTGCGCACTCGCAGAAGAATCACGGCCAGCGGACGTACTCTTGGCGGAAGCAAAGGATGCCAATATATCGGAACGGACCCTAAAGCGTGCCAAGAGTGAACTTGGCATTGAATCGACGAGAGAGGGCTTTGGGGGCAGCGGACAGTGGATGTGGTCACTCTCAACCCACCAAAGTGTGCCAAAGAATGATTTGGCACCCTTTGAGAATATCCCTCTCCCCACACTGGCATGACCTCGCAGAAGCAAACCCAGGCCAACCGCCGCAATGCCAAAAAGAGCACGGGTCCCCGGACCGGGGAGGGCAAGGACATTGCGAAGCTCAATGCCATGCAGCACGGCATCCTGAGCAATCATGTATTTGTACATGGGCATGATGATACTGAGTACACAGATTTTGCCGCATTGCGGGATACGTTTTTCGAGGAGATGCAGCCGGTGGGCGTCATCGAAACACTTCTGGTGGATCGTCTCTTTGCGACACACTGGCGCATGAAGCGTCTGCACATCGCAGAGACGGGCATGATCGAAAAGCAAACGTCTTCTGCATTCGTGCATCGCATCCTCTCAGTCATTGAGGAAAACAGCCTGTCTCGGCAGGACGTGGAACGCGGATTCTTCCGGCGGCTGCGTACCAGCATCGGGTGCTCTCAGCTTGCCGATGGATGGAAAGCGGTTGCGGAGCACATCAAGGAACACGGACTACCCCTCCCGCCGGGAATGACGCGGGGACTGGATGAGGAGCTGGGCGGCAGGTCAGGGTACTGGAAAGCGGAGGCGGTCAGTGTATCCAGTTATGCGTTTGAGAACCGTGAGCAAAAACCTATGGATGAGGAGGAAGAAAGAGAAGTGCTGCAATGGGCGTTGCAGTTTGCGGAGGAATTGGAGGACTTTTTCCGTGGTACATCGCAAGTATTGGAGTGGGATGAGGAAACGATGCGCAAAGCGGATCTGCATTCCAAGATGATCCCTCCGCTGGATCAATTGGACAAATTGCAGCGCTACGACGCGCACTTGCAACGTCTTTTCATGCAGACGCTTCATGAATTACAGCGCGTCCAGGCTGCCCGTTGCGGAGGTCCTGCACCGTTGCCCGCCGCACTGGATGTCACGCTCAATTCCGAAAATGGGTTCGTTTCGTAATATGGCTACTGATCCGCATGCACTGGCTCATCCACTCACGGCGGAGGAATGTCGTGCGCTTCTGGGTTGGGAGGATGCCAGCGAGAAAGACATCGAAGAATTCCTGTCCTCCCTGCGGACCATGCTCTCGCGTTTCCTGGATGACTACTTCCGCGATGAAATGTCCATTGACTCCCCGGTGTGAGAGTGTATTATTTGATACGTTTGTTACAATCATTACTATGACCAAAGAGAGCAACGATCAGGAAAAAACAACGCGCACGCCCTATCTCACGCTCACGGAGGTGGCAGACAAGCTCGGCATGAGTCGCATGACGGTCTATCGCTACGTCATCGCAAAGCAACTGCCTGCCTATCAATTCGGAAAGCATTTCCGCGTCAGAAGTGAGGACCTGGATTCATTCATTGCTTCCCGCAAGGTCTGATCATGAAGAATGCAGTCATCTATTGTCGGGTGTCATCGGATCGTCAATCACGTGAAAGTGATGGAATGAAAGGGCAGGAACGCATGTGCCGACATTACGCAGAGCGGCTTGGATATCGCATTGTAGGAACATTCGGTGATGAAGGTGTATCGGGCGGGGTCATTGAGCGCCCCGGCATGCAGCGCATGCTCGCGTTTTTGGATGATAGAGCCGCAAAGAGGGAGGAGACGGTCGTGATTGTGGATGACATCAAGCGATGGGCGCGTGATGTGGAAGGGCACTTTGCGCTCAAAACTGCTATCACGGCACGTCATGCCGTCCTGGAGAGTCCGACACATCGATTTGAAGACAGCCCGGAGGGAAAGTTTGTGGAGACGGTCCTGGCAGGTGCTGCCGAACTGGAGCGCAATCAAAACAAACGACAGGTATGCAGCCGTATGAAGGCGCGATTGGAGACGGGGTACTGGACGTTCGATAATCCGCCCGGTTACGTCTACCAGCGGGTCCCGGGTCACAAGAAATTGCTCGTACCTGACGAGCCGAAGGCATCTGTCATTAAAGAGATGCTGGAGGGGTTTGCAAGCGGTCGTTTTGCCACCAAAGAGGATGCCCGCCGCTTTCTGGAGAGCAAAGGATTTAAGCACAGAGCAAAGAAACCCGGTGTGTACATCCAGCAAGTCACACGCATTCTGACGCGAGTGCTCTACACGGGGTATGTGGAGTATGATCCCTGGGAGGTTTCACTCCGCAAGGGGTACCATCAGCCTCTCATCAGTATGGAAACGTACACGCGCATACAGGAACGGCTCCAGGAACAGGAGCGATCACCGCATCGCAAGGACATCCACAAGGATTTTCCGCTCCGGGGATTTGTGTTGTGTAGCCAGTGCAGGCAACCCATGACTGCGGGGTGGACGCAGGGACGCTCGCAGAAATATGCCTACTATCGCTGCAAAACAAAAGGGTGCTGTATGCGTAACAAGAACATCCCTCGAAAAAAGATGGAGGATGATTTTGAGGACGTACTCAGAAAGGTGAAGCCTCGGGAGAACATCCTGGAGGTTGTGCGCATAGAATTGCTTGCCCTCTGGCATGGGAAGATCAACGACTTGGAGCGCATTCGCAAACGCCGCAATGATCGCCTGGAGGAGATACAGAACGACATCAAGGACTTCTGTGCCCTCATCAAAACAGCGAAGAGTAACACCGTACGCCGGACGTATGAAGAGCGCATTGAGGAGCTGGAGGAGGAGTTGGTCCGCCTGGGGGCACACAAGACGGAGACCGATGCCCGGCACTATGCGTTTGAACCCGCACTCAATAAAGTGATCGCATTCATCAAGGAACCCTTCCTCATGTGGCAGACGGGCGATTTGGTGCAGCGTCGCCTGGTCCTGCGTATGGTCTTTGAGGGTCCGCTCGTCTACGACCACGAAAGGGGATTTTACACCAAAGAATTTGAGCCCAAATTGTCGCTTCCTGTAGAGCTTTCCTGCATCCCTGTATTCGATGAAATTGAGAGAAGGGCTATGGTGGAGATGCCGGGAATCGAACCCGGGTCCAACGTGTCGTTGCACGGCTCATACTGTCATGTCCGCTCCGGATCGCCCTGCCATAAGGAACGGACGAAGAACGGCAGGGAGGGTTGATGCTGTAGGTCAGCGCGCATCGCATCAGGTGCACGCTCACTCCGCTGATGGCGCCTCATCCCCGTAGCGGAGGTCAGGGGGGAGACGTGTTCACGCGAGGGTGAACTTAGGCGGCGAGGGCCAGCGCAGGAGCAGCAAACATGTTTGCCATTGCGCGACCAACGACCGTATCTTCAAAGCGAACTTTGGCAGATATTGGGTGCAACAAGTGGGTAACGGGAACCGTTGCCATCCCGAACAGAAGCACAGTACACCGAGAGTCACGCTGTCAAAACCGATCATCCCCATTGGTGAATTCGAGCTGAATGCGAGTCAGCCTCGGCTGACGAAGCATGAAGCCGAAGATCCAATGTCCCGCCGTAGTCCGCCGCGGCGGACGAAGGGGGACGTGTCTGGATACACATCGAAGGGCCCAACAATTCTCCGAACAACTTTTGTACTCTCAATGCGGCCGGTCATGTGAGGGAGCGAGCCTGGAGTATACCACAGCACCCTTGTCACCCAGCAGAAAAATCAGCAAAATGCGGCGCTATGCCTTCTACTACGCCGACGGAGATTAATCGGCTGTGCGCATTTTTTGACGTGCATGTGATGAAACGCAAAGAATGGGCTCCTGAGGGCGAGGCTATGAGTGCTTTTATCGCAGGAATTAAATACGCAACGACCAAGTCGGCGCATCTGCTCTTTCCCGGAGACCTCTGGGACAGAAGCGTTGTGCATCAGATAGACCGAACAGGAGAGTTGCCGGATGAATGTAAAAGAGTGCTGGAGGCATTATCGGAATATAAAGTGGCAACAAGAAATCTCATCTTTCACGTGGATGGTAATCATGACCCGCGCGAGTTGATACAACATGCGCTCCCCCCAAGCTTGATTGAGCATATGGGGATTGATATGCAGATTCTGCAGGGTGAGGAAGAAGAGGACAACGGGATATTGGTGTTGCATGGTCACGTTCTCACGAGGTATTTTCACCATGCTCTGAAACGATTGCTGGAGTCCGAGCCGGAAAATCGGGCAGATGAATGCGATGCCTTGCTGCATGATCCGAGAGTAGTGCAGGCCGCCCGGAATGTGTTGACCGACGTTGTGGCTCCTCCAATATTCTCAATGCTGCATCGTATCGGGTTGGGTGATCATGCCGAGCGTATCGCATTTGATGGGATCGAACGGCGCAGATGCAAGTTTGCAGAGCGCTATGCGAAATTGTTGGAGCAGAATGAGCAGATTCCCTTTCCATCGGCCAAAGATACCGTCGGGACGACGGCAGAATTGATGCGTGCTTTGAGATGTCGTTTAGGGATACTCGGTCATACGCATCGGAAGTTCATCGAGCAAAGGGCGGACCAAACTATTGTCAATGGAGGCGGCGGCCTGCGTTCGGACCCGTGGCCGCGCCATTTCCTGGATATCACGAATTCGACCGTCGCGCTCCATGCCGTGAATCAGGAGGGAGAAGTGACGGAAGGGGAAGGGGTAGTCCGATGGGTCGGGGAATGATCGATCACTCCACCACCCCCACACACCCCCCGTCCACACACCTGCAGGACGCCAGATCATCGGAGGCAAAGCCCGAGCAGTCACACTGCTCGTCGGTTTCGCAGTGCATGCTTCCCCACGAACCGTCCCGCGAGAAGGGGTCCGGGATGGGACAGACGACAGAGCAGGTGCCCTCGATGCAGCGCGGCGCGAAGGGGCAGGTGGAGCGGACGGCGTAGTCGACCGGCAGCGGACAGTCGGAACTGTTTTCACACTCCCCGCCGCTCTCTCCCGCCGCGGGGCGCGCGATGATCGGCTCGCAGCGGTTGGCCACGCACTCCACACCGAAGGTCTGCGCGCAGCCGTAGACGCAGGTGGAGGGGAAGTTCTCCACGATCGGCCGCAGCTCGGGGGCGACGTCCCGGTGGACGTACAGGTCGCACCCGAAGGGGCACTTGCTGCCGATGAACGCGCAGTCCTCCGCCTGCTGACAGGTATTGGCTTCCTCCAGGAGCGTGCGGATGCGCTGCTCCTCCGTGGGGGCGCAGGCGGCCAGGAGAAAGAGAAGGGGAAGGAAGAGGGCGGGGGGGCGGAGCGTCATAGGCTCCAGTACACAGGACGGATGCCGCGGCGGCTAGTTGACTATTGATCGAATAAGTATGTTTTGCTTTACTATCCGACCAGCATGTTAGGATGTTGGGAATTGGGGGTGTAGCTCAGTTGGTAGAGCGCCGGGCTTATAATCCGGTGGTCGCGGGTTCGAGACCCGTCACCTCCACTCCCGCTGTCGAAAGGCAGCGGGTTTTATTTTCTGTTGGATTCCTTCTGTTGTTCGTCTGCCTTCAATTTCTCGTAGTGCTCGTAGTACGCCTTCCCCATCCCCCCGAAGAAGCGCAGTACACCGCGGCCGGCTTTGGCGGCTTTGCGCAACGTGGGATTCTCCAACGTCCGGTCCTCCTTGGGAACATCCTGCATCTTTGCAAATCCCCACGCGATCACCTTGTCCATGCCATGCTGCACCAGCGCGAACGACCGGCCGATCAGCGCCGCCATGCTCTCCGGCGCGTCGTCATCCGGTGCTGTCGTTGGCCGGGCAGTCATGAGGGAGAGTGTAGCGGATACTCGTTGCTTGCTTCTTCTTTAGACGCGACAAAGAAGAAGAAACAACAAAGAAACACCCAAAGATTCAGAAGAAATCCCAGAAACTCTCTTTGCTCGAAGGCAGCGCTTCCGCAGGATCGATGATCTCCGGTTGCAAGACAGCATCCTCGATGATTGCCTCCGTCTCCCCGGCGGGCGGAGCCGTGCGCAGGGGTGCGACGCGGAGGGATGGGACGGGCGGACGCACGAGCTGGTGGTAGGTCCGTGTCGGGCGGTCCGTGATGTCCTGCGTGACGCGCACGGTCATCTCCTCCGCGACCCGGGTCGCAAGCGGCGCGCCGATATCGGTGATGTCCTGCGGCAGAGCGTTACGCTGGGACAGCGCCCAGAGGTAGGGCTCGAACCACAGATCGTAGTGCGCGGCATCCGCCCACGGGGTGAGTCCCTCACTGCGGGCCAGGATGCGGGCGGCTTCCGCTGCGGTGACCGGTTGGTCCGGGCGGAACGTGCCGTCGCCGTACCCGCGGATGAAGCCATCGCGCAGCGCGATGCACAGATGCCGGGCGTAGGGGTGATCCGTCGGGACGTCCGCGAAGACGTTGGTGAAGCGCGGGGGCACCGAGGATGCGATGTCCCAGTAGCAGGCCGCAATGACGGAGGGCGGATACCGCTCTTCGATCACCCGGGCGGTGAAGAGCGCGCGGGAGAGGGGCGCATCCGGCACGGGCAGCACGACCGGCGCCACGTCCACCACGGTCCCGGTTGCGGCGGCGGGGGTGTCGCGTTCGATGAGAAAGTCCTCGGGGAAGTACGCCGCGGCGGAGGAAGCGGCGCCCAGCAGGAGCACGGCCATGCCGGCGCGGAGGAGGCTGCGGATCATGGGGACGCGGGAAAAAAGGGGAGGATCGTACGCCCGTTCATTGGTCAGGCGCAACGCTTTTCCGTATCATGGGCGCATGACTCCCGCCCCCTTCGACAACGAGGAAATCCAGCGCAAGTGCGAGCAGTTCCTGCAGGACCTGCGGATCCCCGGCTTCATCGTCTTCGGCTGGCAGAAATCCGACCAGCAATTCGGCGTCGTCTCTTCCTTCCATGAGATGCCCGTCAACGCCGCCGTCAAAGGCATGACGTGGGCGCTCAGCGACTTCGTCCAGAAGTCCTTGTGATGCCGCCTACCGCAGCACGAGCCGCATCAGCCAGTTGGCCAGCCCCAGCACGCACGCCACCAGCAGCCAGCTGGCCCAGCCGTCGGTGATCCGCAGGATGACGAGCTCCGGATCGAAGCCCGCCGCGATGCGCTGCGTGAGCCACAGGAAGAGCGCGTTGGAGACGATCAGCGTGAGGAGGTGGAAGAAGAGGCGGAAGGGGAGGAGGAGCAGAGAGAGGAGCGGTCGGGCCAGCAGGTTCATCAGGGTGAGTAAAGAACCGACGATGATATACGCGCGTATGCCTCCCTGAACGTAAAAATACTGATCAATAATAGTACTCAGAATCCACACCAGGGCCACGGTCAGCAGCAGCTGGAGCACGATGCGGACGGGCAGGGAAATGCGGGAATCAGCGGCCATGGGGGAGGGGGGTGAAGCGGACGGTGGCGGTCAGATCCTCGAGCGCGATGGCATGGGCCTCGCCGTCATTCTCCTCCAGCACGGCATGGGTCTCCTGCGCGATGGCGTCCCCGTGTGCCGCGAGCAGTGCGTCGGCTCCTTCGATCTGCAGGCGGATGGGATCGGACACGGTGAGGCCGGCCTCCTTGCGCAGGCGCTGGATGGCGCGGATGAGATCGCGGGCGTGGCCTTCCCGCCGCAGGGCGTCGGTCACGGTCGTGTCCAGGCTGACGACGATGCCGCCGTCGGCCGCCACGTTCTGCCCCTCCGTGCCGCGGTAGACGATGGCGACCTCTTCCGGGCCGAGAATGGCATCCAGAATCCGCACGGTGCCGTCTGCTGCTTCCTCGAAGTCCCCCTCTTTCCCCGCGCGGATCACGTCCTGCACCTGCGTTCCCAGGCGCGGCCCCGCCTTGCGCGCATCGACGAGCGCCACCTTCGTGCCCAGGCTGCCGGGGTCGTCGGCCAGGTCGATCTCCTTGACGTTGAGTTCCTGCCGCAGCAGCGCACGATCCGCATCCGTCAGGGCGCAGACGGCGCGCACCGGGGCGGGGAGCGCGATGGTCGCCCGCTGCAGCGGCTGGCGGACCTTGAGGGCGTGCTCCGAGCGGATCTGCAGTCCCAGCGAGACGACGGAGCGCAGGACGCGGTTCTTGCGCAGCAGCGCCTGCTCCTCCTCCGTCAGCGGGCGCGCCTCCGGCCAGTCGGTGAGATGGATGGAGCCGTGCGCGTCGGGCACCAGGTTGAGGTAGATCGCTTCCGTGACGAAGGGGCAGACGGGCGCCAGCACCTGGCTGAGCGTCACCAGCACGTCGTAGAGCGTGGTCAGGGCGGCATCCCGATCGGCGTCGAAGAACGATGCCTCCGCCTCCGGATTGCTCTCGCCGGCCACCCCCTTGCCCGCGAAGCGCCGCCGCGAGAGACGGATGTACCAGTTCGTCAGGGCGTCGATCGTGTCGAAGAGTTCGTTGCAGGTGGCGGAGAGGTCGTAGCGGTCCAGCTGCTCCGTCATCCGGTTGACCAGGTCCTGCACCTCACTGCGGATCCATCGGTCCAGCGGATGGTTGGACGTCTGCGGCCTGGCCAGGGGCTCGAATCCCGCCAGGTTGGCGTACGTCACGAAGAAGACGTAGCTGTTCCACAGCGGCAGGAGCACGCTGCGCACCGTCTCCTCCACGATCTTCTCCGAGAAGCGCAGGTCCTCGCCGCGCACGGCCGGGGAGCGCATGAGGGCGAAGCGCAGGGCGTCGGCGCCGTGGCGTTCCACCAGCTCGGTCGGCTCGGGATAGTTCTGCAGCCGCTTGCTCATCTTGCGTCCGTCCTCCGCCAGCACGATGCCGTTGACGATGCAGTTGCGGAAGGCCGGAGCATCGAAGAGCGCGGTGGAGAGAACCGTCAGCGTGTAAAACCAGCCGCGCGTCTGGTCGATGCCCTCGGCGATGAAGTCGGCGGGGAATCCGGGCGGCAGCGCTTCGGTCCGGTGCGGGAGATGGGCATCGGAGGAACTGGCTCCCGCGGCACCGCGTCCCGCATCGGGCCGGTCGGCGACCAATGGCGCGAGCGTCGTGTGTCCCTGCTCGAAGGGAAAGTGCTTCTCCGCATACGGCATGGATCCCGACTCGAACCAGCAGTCGAGGACGTCGGGGATGCGTTTCATCAGCGGATGGAGCGACAGTGCAATGCTTTCGCCGTTAGGAACGAAGGTCGCCGCCGCATCTTGGAAGGAAAGATTGTCTGCCATCGCCCGCATACCACGGATCGAACCTCCATGGGTGACAATGAGAATGCGCTTCCCGGCATACTCATGGAGTATCATTTCATATGCTCTGCTGAGACGATCGAGAAAATGTGACAAACTCTCTCCGTTTTTTGGTGTGTGGTGATGGAAGACGACCCCCGTACCTTGCAAGACGGTCGGATACTCCGCAAGAACATCCGCCGCAGGACGCTCGCTCCACACACCGACATTTCGTTCATTCAAATCCGAATAAGCTCCCCCATACGGAAGGCTCAATGCTTTGCATAGAATATCCGCCGTCTCTTTCGCTCGTTTCAAATCGGAAGAAATAACCGCGTCAAACTTCTGCTTTTTCAAAGTGGCCGCCAATGCCTTTGCTTGCGCGATACCGGCGTCATTGAGTGAGGGATCCGAATCTCCCCCCTGCACCAACTTCTTTATGTTGAGATCCGTCTCTCCGTGCCGCACGAACACGGCTTCCACGGAACGATCGGTCTGCGGTCCGGGCCACGTGATCCCGTCCATCACGTTCTTGTGCAGGTCCATCTGCGCCTGCAGGGCGTGATCCCAGAAGTAACCGGTCGGGGTGGCGTAATCGGGGAAGGGGCGATGGCTTAGCTTGTAGGGATCCTCCCGCGTGAAGAAGTGCCGCAGCGTCACCAGGGGCGTGGCGTGCGAGACGATCACGACGTGCTGGCCGCGGTGCCGGGGGAGCATCTCCGCCAGAAAGTCCGCCATCCGCGCGCGCACCTCCTCCCAGCTCTCCATGCCGGGCAGGTGGAAGATGCTCTCGGGCGCGGTGTCCTTCAATTTCTTCTGCCGCCGCAGCTTCACCAGTGCGAGGTCATGGTCGTCGAAGCTCTTCCCTTCGAAGGGCCCCATCCCCACCTCCCGCAGCCGGTCATCGGTGATGATCTGCGCCCCCGTGGCCTGAGCGATCGCCTGCGCGGTCTGCTGCGTGCGCTGCAGCGGCGAGCAGTAGATGACATCGATACGCTGCGTTGCGAGGAACGCGCCGGCCTCCTTTGCTTGTTCTTTGCCCCGCTCCGTGAGGGCGACGCCGGGGATCTCCCCCTGGTAGTACGCGCCCACGTTGCTCTCCGCCTCGCCGTGGCGGACGGCGGTCACCTTGGTGAAGCGGATCTGCTGCCGCGCCATCAGGTCGTCCCGGCTGCCGATCACGTCGATCTCTCCCGTTTCCGCGCACCGCCAGATGGGCAGCGGCGTCCCCCAGTAACGGTTGCGGCTGACGGCCCAGTCGCGCGCGTTCTCCAGCCAGTTGCCAAAGCGCTTGTCGCGGATGTGGGCGGGAACCCACGCCGTCTTCGCGTTCGCCTCCAGCATCCGCTCCCGGATCCGTTCCACCGCCACGAACCACGAGCTGGTGGCGTAATTGAGCAGCGGGCTGTCGCACCGCCAGCAGTGGGGGTAGCTGTGCTTCTCCTTGCCCGACGCAAAGAGCTTCCCCTTCTGCTCCAGCCACTCCACGATCTTCCGATCCGTCTTGCTGGGATCATCGATGGGCTTCACCCCCTGCCCGGCGAAGTCCGTCACGGCATCGATGAAGTGACCGTCCATCGAAACGTGCTGAAGGAGGGGCAGCTCGTTTTTCGTTTTTCGTTTTTCGTTTTGCCAAACTTGAAAGTCGTCTTCTCCGAACCCCGGCGCGATGTGGACGATGCCCGTACCATCTTCTGTTGTGACAAAATCGCCGGAAACCACTCGAAATGCATTTGAATAATCACTTTCAAAGTAAGGAAACAATGGACGGTATTTTTTTCCGACAAGTTCACTCCCTTTGAATGGATCAGATACCCTCGATGCAATTTCATGAAAAGTACCATCAACATTTGCAAACATCATCGAATGTAATACGTTGTGAGGATCATTTCTCTTCTCCCAAATTTCAGCAGCAACAATAAAGAGTCGATCGTTATATCTGAACTTCACGTAATCGACATCCTTATTTATTGCCAAAAACAGATTCCCCGGCAGCGTCCACGGCGTCGTGGTCCATGCAAGGAAGTACGTCTTTTCCTCTCCTCCTTTCCTCTTCTCATTCCTCTCCTCCTCCAGCTCAAACATCGCCGTCGCCGTCACGTCCGTCACTTCCTTATAGCCCTGCGTCACTTCGAAGTTACTGAGCGGCGTCACGCAGCGGGGGCAGATGTGCATCGGCTTGTGCCCCTCGTAGATCAGGTTCTTTTCGTGCAGCTTCGCAAACACCCACCAGATGGATTCCATGTAGTCGGGGTCCATGGTCCGGTAGTCCCAGTCCATGTCCACCCAGCGGCCCATCCGCTCCACGGTGGCGCGCCATTCCTTCGTGTACCGCTGCACCGACGTGCGGCACAGATCATTGAACCGGTCGACGCCCATCGCCTCGATGTCCTGCTTGCCCTTCAGGTCGTTCTCCTTCTCCACCAGGTTCTCCACGGGCAGCCCGTGGCAGTCCCAGCCGAACCGGCGCTCCACCATCCTGCCCCGCATGGTCTGGTAGCGGGGGATGACGTCCTTGATGGTGCCGGCCAGCAGGTGCCCGTAGTGGGGCAGCCCGGTGGCGAAGGGCGGCCCGTCGTAGAAGCTGAAGCGCTCCCTGCCCTCCCGGTTCCCGATGCTCCGCGCAAAAATCGCCTCCTCCCGCCAGTACTGCAGAATGGCGCGCTCCAGGGCCGGAAATGATTGCTTTGGATCAACAGGGTCGAACATGCGGGCAGTGTAGGGGAAAGGGGGGAAGGGGGGAATGCAGGGAATGGCTCTGAGAAGCTGGAATAACATATTATTGGAAAGTTGCAATTATTCTGGTATACATTTCATCCCCTTCATGGAGGGCATGTACACTTTTATGTACAAACCATGGTGGTGGTAAATTAGCTGCAACTATATATGGTAAATGAATCTACACCTGGGGGCGAGCAAGCAACCGACGCAGAAGGTATTTCTTCTGCTGAAGAAAAGGCATTGCAAGAAAAAGACAAGATATTTTTTGAACAAGTTGAAAAGGTGCTACGACATTTGATCAAGCATTTGGTACGGTGGAGAGTAGGTCAGTGCATGGCGGAGGAAGGAAAGGAATTCCACGATCTCAGCAAGGAGGATATTACGAATATGCAGGAGGGCATCCTGGCAAAGATCATGCAGAGCAGAAAGAAGGATAAGTTAGTTTTAGATGGGAATAGCATTCTGTTTGACATGGATGATGCCTTGGAAATCCATGACGTGAGCAGTGAAGACGTCAGGTATGTCGCAGTCCAAGTAAGCAGTGCAATTGAAAGACTGCTCCTGAGAATTGCATGCATAAGCCTGCGTGAAAGAATTGCAAAAAAAGGGAAGGGCTCTACGACTACATATCTGAATGATGCTGCCCATCGTTCATCTATTCGTGAATTAATCAGAGAGGTAGTGGAAATGACGTTTGGATTAGAGAGGATTCAGAATATGTGGACGGATCCCGAAAAAGAGCACTTGGTAGAAATTAATAGCGGAATTATGCGCCATGACGTCGAGAATACATATGTAGGTATTGAAGGATTAGAAGGAAGACAACCCAATCCCACGCCAAAGAGGAAGTTTCCACTAAGATTAAGGGATGAAGCAGGCGTTAATAGCTCTGTTACCAGAAGTGCTACTCCCATCTACCACACCATTATTACTCCTTCTAGTAGTGAAAGATTAGTAAGACCGGAGGCTGATAGGGCAGCTCATCAACGACTCTCTGAGCATATTATTCGCACTCTTGTACAAAAAGCGCGCATCCGCCTAGGCGGGTTTCATTTTGACGGGCAACCCAAACCGATCGAAGCGGATAGACAACTTTTGGAAAGCATTGAAAGCCCTTTTACTGATTGGTTGCAACGGCTGCAGGCTGCTGCTCAGGTGGGCACAGATTACGTTGATAAGGAAAAGATCACCGATGCAATGCGCTGCGAGATGAACTTCTTCCATCAGCATGGTGGTCATACAGGTAGATATTCAGCAGAACAACATAGATTTATTCTTGAACGCGGCTTAGTTGCGTTTATTGAATTGGAAGTGAGTGAGGATGTTTATGTTGCAATTGGAGCCCTGAGTGGACTCTCCCGCAATCCATTGTCGAAAAAGAGCCAACCTCTGGATGCATTGTTTCCACAATTTGATATGAAGGACGTGAGGCCGAATCAGAGATGGGAAGGCGCACTGTCTACCATTGCTAAGGAAGCATTTCTTTCTTGTCGCGCGTCCATGTTTTCCTCCATGAACGATTCTTTTGTTGTACAGCAATTACAAGAGAAAGGTGTAGAGTTGCCGGAGTATTTGGAAAATGCCTCTTTACTGCGCAAAGGATTTCCCAGTCTGGCGAAAGCCATACTATTTAAAATATCTCAACTTTTTGGCAATAAATATGCAACTTCAAATATTGGGATCTTGATGAGTGGAAACAGTCCACAAGGACTTGTGAATGCCCCAAGCATGTCATTCAATAACTGGATGATTCCCTTGGGCATGCGGAAGAAATGGCACTTGTCCATTGATGAATTGTCTCAATTGAGAATGGAGTTGCTGGCATTCTTCGGTGAATTGAATAGAGGGTTTGATGCATTAATAGGCCCGGAAGGAATTGCCTCGGGCAAAGGTCATGATCCTCAGAAGATCCATCAAGAAGGTGAGCGGTGGTATTCGATTGTGAAAAAAGCTATTAATCGGGGCGATCATGCTCCATGGGGACAATTGGAATAAATGCAGCACATCGGAAGGATTAGGAGGTATGACTTTGAAGTTGTCTGTAAAAAATGGTAATGAACTACCCCGCACTCTAAGTGCGGAGTATCGACGGAGTTAAAGATCGAACA
>CAYZGJ010000026.1:0-16039 GCA_964478005.1 uncultured Candidatus Peribacteria bacterium | reverse complement strand
TGATCGACCATGCGAAGATCCAATCGCTGGAGGAATTGAGGAGGAAGGCGGGGATGGGAAGCGTGACTGCAGGTGGGAGAAGATAAATCACGAATGATCAATGACCAAGCACCAATGACCAACCCGCTGCGGAGAAAATTGGTCATTGGGATTTGGGATTTGGTCATTCATGTTCGCTATACTTCCCACCATGGCCATGTTGCCCATCATCACCGGCGCCGACCATCCCGCCCTCCGGGCGAAGGCGAAGAAAGTCCCCCGGGTCACCAAGGAGATCCGCGCGCTGGCGCGGGACATGGAGGAGACGGTGCAGGCCGCCAACGGCATCGGGCTGGCTGCGCCGCAGGTGGACCGGAGCGTGCGCCTGTGCCTGGTCACCATCGGGGGGAAGATCGTCCCGCTGGTCAATCCGGAGATCATCCATCGCAGCGAGCAGGAAGATGAAGCCGAGGAAGGCTGCCTCAGCCTCCCCGACGTGTGGCTCACCATCCGCCGCCCCGTCGCTATCGTGGTGCGGTACACCGATCTGCAGGGCGCGGAGCAGGAACGCGCACTCACCGGCCTGGACGCCCGCGTCGTCCAGCATGAAGTCGACCACCTCGACGGCATCCTCATCGTCGACTACGCGCCGAATGCGAAGGTGATGTAGGAAAGAACGAAGTAGTGTGTAGTATATTGTAATATATTTTATATTGACATATTTAAATTATTGATTATAATGGTACTCATGAACACTGTTCCGCCAGCACCTGAAGGGAGGCATGATGCGATTCAGCCAAGAGATTTAGTGAATAATGCTCTATATCGATACACAACAGCGGGAAGAGAGGAATTGAAAAAACACCTCGCATATCGCACCTTTCCTCCTGGGAGTGCAGGGGCAAGACTAAAAGAATTATTAGACCAATGGTGTGATCTTTATGCAACAGCGGGAACCAATCAACAACATGACTATTACTTCAAATTATATCAACCTCTATGGATCGGATTATCTTCTTTTCTGGATGTTCATAGGGAGAAGTTGATAGCTATGCCGGTATCAAGGCAATTTCAACAGTTTATCAACATTTTATACACGATCAATCCTGAAGAGTATGCAGGCAAATCCCCTAATGATTGGTTTTTACATGTATCAGAGATCTATGCCAGGTGCGTGCCGCGCACATAGTTTCCTGTGCCTTGTCATGCGCAGCGGGTAGCCGCGTTTGCGCTAGAGTCGCTGTTGCGGCTAGTCTTTGCGCATGAACAGACCGCTGGAAGCCATCATCGGCCTGGAAGTTCACGCGCAGATGAGCACGCAGACGAAGATATTCTGCGCCTGCGACAATGACGCCTGGAACAAGGCGCCCAATACGACCGTGTGCCCCGTCTGCATGGGCCACCCCGGCACGCTGCCCGTGCCCAACGCCGGGGCGGTTGCGAAAGCGGTCAAGGCGTCGCTGGCCATCGGCTGCACCATCGCACCCGACTGCCACTTCGACCGCAAGCACTACTTCTACCCGGACCTCCCGGCAGGCTTCCAGATCTCGCAGTACGACTTCCCCCTGGCCGCGGGAGGATCGGTCACCTACGACGTCTTCGATGCGAGCGGCCGGACGACGGGGGAGAAGACCTGCCGCATCACGCGGCTGCACATGGAGAACGACGCGGGGAAATTGACGCATAGAGGAACGACCACGCTCTGCGACTACAACCGCGCCGGGACCCCGCTGATGGAGATCGTCACGGAACCGGATCTCCGTTCCGCCGAAGAAGCGGTGGCGTTCGCGCAGGAGCTGCGCCGGATTCTCATCGCCGTGGACGCCTCGGACGCCGACATGTTCAAGGGGATGATGCGGTTCGATGCGTCGATTTCGCTCCGGGAAACCGGTTCGGAGCAATTGAATCCGCGCAGCGAAATCAAGAACCTGAATTCCTTCAAATCACTGGAGAAAGCGCTGCAGTACGAAGAAAAAAGACTCCGCGCGCTGTGGGAGGAAACGGGCGGCCCGCTGAAGGGGAACATCACCGTCGGCTGGCTGGACGACGCGGAGAAGACGCGCGTCCTGCGGGAGAAGGAGGACGCCCAGGACTACCGCTACTTTCCGGAGCCGGACATCCCGCCGCTGCAATTCGCCGCCCCCGCGATCGACGCGATCCGCACCGCCCTGCCGCCGCTGCCTCGCGCTCTGCGGGGACGCTACGCCTCTCTGGGCCTCACGGACGCCCAGGCCCTGCAGCTCACCGATGACGCGGCGCTGCGCCGCATCTTCGATGCCGTCTACGATGCCACGGGCGACGGCAAGCGCGCCTCCGGCCTGGTGCTGACGCAGTTGCTGGGATTCCTGAAAGCGGAGAACAAAACCGTCGCGGACGCCCCCTCCCCCGCGGCCATGCTGGAGCTGGTGCGTGCCATCGATGACGGCACCATCTCCGCCAATGCCGGAAAGGAAGTGCTCCTCCTGATGGTCCAAACGGGCAAACCCGCACCCGCCCTCATCGAGGAAAAGGGAATGAAACAGATCGCCGACGCCGGCGCACTGGAACAACTCGTCGCCGATGCCATCGCCGCCAACCCCGGCCCGGTCGGGGATTACCAGAACGGCAAGCAGGCGGCGCTCGGCTCCCTCGTCGGCTGGATCATGAAGGAGAGCAAGGGACAGGCGGACCCGAAGAAGGTCAACCAGATGCTCAGGGAGAAAATCGGATGAGCGCTACGTCATGGTGAGCCTGTCATCCTGAGCCTGTCGAAGGACGAACCATGACAGTGATTTGCCAGCCCGTCACCCGTTCGGCAAGCTCAGGGTGACGTATGTCACAATCCACCAAACGTATCACCCTCCTCGGCGTTCCCCTCGATCCCCTGACGCGGGAGGAAGCCGTACGGCGCATCAGAGAATTGCTGCAATCGGACACGCAGCACCACGTTGCCACCCCAAACAGCGAGATGCTGGTGGAGGCGGCGCGGAATCCCGCGTTCAAGAGCGTGCTCAATCGCACCAGCCTGAACCTCCCCGATTCCGCGGGCTTGCTGTGGGCAGCGAACCGTGCAAAGCAACGATTGCCGCAGCGCGTCACGGGCGTGGATACGGTGATTGATCTGTGCAAAGAACTGAATGACGCAACGCCGGTCTTCCTCCTGGGCGCGGCACCGGGTATCGCAGAGCAAGCAGCGCAACGATTGCAGGCGATGAATCCGCGCTTGCAGATCGCAGGCACGTTCTCCGGATCCCCGAAAGCGGAAGACGCGGAAGCGATCGTCCAACGAATCAACGCATCGCATGCCCGGCTCCTCCTCGTCGCCTACGGCGCGCCGGCGCAGGATCTGTGGATCGCGCATCATCTCCCGCGGATGCCGTCGGTCCGGGTGGCCATGGGCATCGGCGGCACGTTTGATTTCCTTGCGGGAACCAAGAAACGCGCACCGCAATTCTTGCAAACACTGAGCCTGGAATGGCTCTGGCGATTGTTGATGGAACCCTCGCGCTTGCCAAGGATCCTGCGGGCGACGGTGGTGTTTCCGTGGAAGGTATTTCGAGGGAGTAGGGAGTAGGTGGTAGGTGGTGGACATCACAAAAGAAGTGCTTCATCAAACGAACTACTCCCTACCCCCTACAACCTACAACCTACAACCTACAACCTATTCATGCAGTCGTTCCACAAACGACACAAACCAAACCTCTTCCCCCTTCTTCAACCGAATCAGCGTCGGCCCGTCCTTCGTCTCCACCAGGTAGTCGCGCTCCGTCTCCCGTTCCTGCAGCAACGTCGACCGGCCGATCTGCTCCTCCGGCAGCAGCAGGTAGAGCGCGACATCGGGCTTGTCGGTGAGCGCGGCCTGAAAGTTGTGCGCCGCGCGTCCCAGCAGGGCAGCCGCCACCACGATCAGGGTGCTGAGCGTGATCGACCACACGACCGTCCGCCGGTAGCCGCTCTGCGAGAGACGGGTGATCTGGAACGTTGCCATATCGCCTCATTGTAGCATATTCGGCATTTCTGCACCAGATCGCTCTCTGGTAGGCTCCTCCCATGCGCAAGCTCTGCCTCATCATCATCGATGGCTTCGGCGTGGCCCCTCCCGGCCCCGGCAATGCGCGAACCCTGGCAAAGATGCCCACGATGGACCGATTGGAGCAGGAAGTGCCCAGCGTCCTGCTGGAAGCCTCCGGCAATGCCGTGGGACTTCCCGAGGGGCAGCAGGGCGCCAGCGAACCCGGCCACCTGACCATGGGCGCGGGGCGGATCGTCTGGCAGCCGCTGGAGGAGATCAACCAGGCGATCAAGAGCGGAGCTTTCTACGAGAATGCCGTGCTGCGCTCCGCCTGCGAACGGGCGGTGGAGAAGGGCTGCCCGCTCCACCTCATCGGGCTGTACTCGACGGGCGGCGTGCACAGCCATGCCGCGCACCTGCATGCCATGATTGAGCTGGCCAAGCAGCGCGGTGTGCAACGCGTCCTGCTGCATCTCATCGGCGACGGGCGTGACGTGCCCGAGCAGCAGCTCTCCGTCGATTTCGATCTGCTGCGCCCTATCCTGGCACGGGAAGACTTTGTGCAGGTGGCCTCGCTGGTGGGACGCTTCTACGCCATGGATCGAGACAGGCAGTGGGAGGACCGCACCCGGCCCGCCTACGATCTGTACACGCAGGGCGCAGGTGAAGAAGTGGAAGATGTGGTCGCGGGAGCGCAGGCGTGGTATGCCAAGGCGCCGGACAAGGAGAAGACCGACTACTACATCCGTCCCTTGAAAACATCGGACTTCCAACCCATCACCGCCGCAGACACCGTCGTCATGGTGAACTTCCGCTCTGACCGCATGCTGCAGATCGTCTCCGCCCTGGCCGACGAAGACTTCACGCACTTTGCGCGGCCGGTCCGCGTCCGCGATGTGGTCTGCATGGGCCCCTACTCCGATCACCTGCCCGTGGCATTCCCGCCAAAGAGCGTTCCCCACACACTGGGCGACGTCGTGAGTGCGGCGGGAATCCGGCAGCTGCGCATCGCCGAGACCGACAAAATGGCGCACGTCACGTTCTTCTTCAACGCCCAGCGCCACGATCCCTACCCCGGCGAGGAACGCATCCTCATCGAATCCCCCAAAGTTCCCAACTTCGCAGCCGCCCCCCGCATGAGCGCCGACAAGCTGGCCGATACTCTGATCGCCGAGGTGCAGAAAGAGGAATTCGGATTGATCGTTGCCAACTTCGCCAATCCCGATCTGGTGGGCCACGGCGGCAAGCTGGACGCGGCGATCACCGCCTGCGAGACCGTGGATGAAAACCTGGCGAAGCTCCTGCCCGTCCTGGAGGAGCACGGCTACGACTGGATCGTCACCGCCGACCACGGCAACGCCGAGTGCATGCTGCTCGAAGACGGCCGCACCGCCAACCCCAGCCACACGACCAGCCCCGTCCAGACCTTCATCCATTCGGATCAGATACGATCTGCGGATGATCTCAAAGAAATGAAAGGCCTCAAGGACATCGCGCCGCTGTGCCTGAAGATCATGGGAATCGAGGTGCCGGAGGAGATGCAATGAAGAATGGATAATGAAAAATGAGAAATGCAAAATGTGAAATGATGAATCGGTACGAAAATTCTTTGACGCGACAAAGAAGAAGAAACACAGTACCCTCTCCCCATGAACGAGATCACCTTCCTCTCCCCGACGTTCTTCGATGACCTCGCCGCGGGCGGGGACGAACGGGTGCACCTGGTGCTGATCGCGACCAAGCCCGACATCATCAAGCAGGTGCCGCTGTATCGGGAATTGATCAAGCGCGGCCACCGCGCCGTCCTGGTCCACACCGGGCAGCACTACGACGAGAACCTCAGCGGCGGGATGCTCCGGGAATTCGGCGTGGAACCGGACGTGAATTTGAACGTGCGCGGATCGATGCACGAGGTCGTCAGCCAGATCATCGGACGGCTGGGCCGGGTGATTGCGGAACTAAAAGAGCGAGGCAGGATCGTGATTCCCTACGTCCACGGCGACACGACTACCGCGATGGCCGCGAGCAACGCAGGCTTCTGCAACGGCTTCTCCGCCGTCCACGTGGAGGCGGGGATACGAACCCTGACCCCGGATTTTGGTCAGTGGGATTTGGTCATTGGTCATTCCTCCTCTTGGGACATCGCTCAATGGCATCACTACCTTCAGGACAAGAACAACTGGAAACGAGGATCACTCGAACCCTACCCCGAGCAGTTCAACACCCGCGCCGCGGAGGCGGCCACGGGCGTCCACCTCGCCCCCGTGGAACTGGATCGGGAGTTTCTGCTCGGCGAAGGCTATCCGGAGGACCGCGTGTTTGTGGTCGGAAATTCCGTCGTGGATGCGACGCGCGCGGCCCTGGAGGACGCACGGAACGCCACGGTGTTCGATCGTTTCCCGCTCCTGGCGGACGGCAACTTCGTCCGCTTCTGCATCCACCGCCGGGAGAACTGCATCGCGGAAAGCCGCTTCCGCGCCATCTACGATGGGATGAAGGCATTGATTGAAGAAGGTCGCACGGTCCTGCTCATTTCACTGTTCCAAACGGAGAGCGCCATCGACCGGTTCGGCCTGCGCGGGGACATCGATGCCCTGCGAAAGAATCACAGCAATTTTATCTATTCGCCCGTCTGGCCGGAGTACCGCGACGTCATCGCCGCCATGAGCAAAGCCTCCGTGTGCGCCACGGATTCGGGTTCGATGCAGGAGGAGATGAACGTCCTGGGCGTCCCGTGCGTCACGCTGCGCTTCGGATCCGACCGCAGTGAATCGATCATCAACGGCGGCAACCTCATCGCCCCGCCCGTCGATGGCGACCTGATCCGGCGGATCATCGACTACGCGTGGGATAACGATGCCATGAAGCAGGCGCCCAAGCTCTACGGCGCAAACGTCTCCGCGCGGTGCATCGATGCGGTGGAGCAGGTCCTCGCAGGGGGAGAGGTGTTCCGGACGGAGGAAGAGCGGCTGCGGGCGTAATTGATAATGGACAATGGATAATGGACAATGATCACGGGTAGATCGTTCGTCATTATCCATTTTCAATTATCCATTATTCATTCGTATCTCTTGCTTCAAAAACTGCGCGAACCCCTGGCCCTCGCTCTCCTGACCCTCCTCCCGCTCCACGCGCTGCTGGTCACCGTGGGAACGCGCCTGATCGCCGGCCCCGGCCATGCGCCGCTGACCGCGCTGGCGCTCTGGAAAGAAGGTGTCCTTGCCCTGATCCTCCTGCTCGCCTGCATCGAAATAATTTCACATCTCCCATCTCACGTCTCACGTCCCGATCGTCTCGACTTCCTCATCCTGCTTCTCATCGGACTCTCCCTCATCATATCCATTATCCATTATCCATTATCCATTTCTCAATTCATTTTCGGCTTCCGCTACGACTTCGTCCCCCTCGTCTCCTTCCTGATCCTCCGCCGCGTGCCGTGGTCCGATCGGTTCATGCGCCTGCTCCCGATGCTGCTCCTGGGCGTCGGCGCGCTGATCGCCGTCTACGGCATCCTCAGCTTCGTGCTGCCTGCGGGCTTCTTCGCGTGGCTCGGGTACTCCGACCTCCATTCCCTGTATGTGCCCGACGGACCGGTCGCGGCATTACAACAATTCGGATCAACCGGCCTGCGCAGCATTCAATGCACCATGAGCGGCCCGAATCATCTAGGACTCTGGCTCCTGATCCCCGTCAGCATCCTGTGTGCATCCGTCCGGACGCAGAAGATGTCCCGTATCGCCATCGCCGCACTCGGCACGCTCTTTGCGGTCGCGCTCCTCCTCACCTTCTCCCGCGCAGCCTGGATCGGCGCGATCGTCATCGTGCTGATCACGATGCTCCGCATCGTCCCGCGAGCAATGTACAGCAAAGTATTCCTCCCGCTCACACTCCTTGTCGTCGCCGGCGCCACATTCCTGACGATGCTGGCGCCATCCATCGTCCTGCGCCTGGCCTCCTCGCGCGACCACCTGATCCGCCCGATGCACGCGGTCCGCACGATGATCGAGCATCCTCTCGGCCTGGGGCTCGGCTCTGCCGGACCCGCATCCAACCGCACCTCCGATCCCTGCGTCTTCCTGGAAGCGGGCTCCGATCCCTCCTGGGCGGCGAACCGTCCGAACCTCTGCGTCTTCGTCGACAATGTCCAAGTGCAACCCGCCAACCGCGCCTGCCGCTGCCCCTTCCTGCCCGAAAACTGGTACCTGCAGATAGGCGTGGAATTGGGGGTGTTGGGTTTTCTTCTTTTTCTGGCTCTGACGCTCCTCGTGATCCGACGACTAATGGATAATGGACAAGGGACAATGAACAATGATCCGAGAATCAAAAGTAATCATTATCCATTATCCATTATTCATTATTCATTCCGCAAAGCGGCCTTCCTCTCCTTCCTCGCCATCAGCCTCGCCTCCCTCTTCCTCCACGCCTGGGAAGACATGGCGACAGCGGTGACGGTGTGGGTGCTGGTGGCGGTGACGCTGCCCTCTGGTACACTCCCCCCATGGAAACCGCTGTCACGCCACAATCCATCGCCGTGCTGGACTTCGGAGGGCAGTACGCCCACCTGATTGCCCGGCGGGTGCGCGAGTGCGGGGCGTTTTCGCAGATCCTGCCGCCGGAGACGCCGGTGGAGGAGCTGCGGAACGCGGCGGGGATCATCCTCTCCGGCGGGCCGCAGAGCGTCTACGACGCAGACAGTCCGCAGGCCGATCCGCGCATTCTGGAGCTGGGCATCCCCGTGCTGGGACTCTGCTACGGCCTGCACTGGATCACGCAGGCGCTGGGCGGCGCGGTGAAGCCCGGAACGGAGAAGGAGTACGGCCATACGCCCGTAACCATCGTGGGGGACGGCGGGACGCTGCTACGCGGGATGGGCGAGCGGTGCGTGGTGTGGATGTCCCACGGGGACGAAGCCATCCGCCTGCCGGAGGGATTCGCGCGCATCGCCACCACCGAGAGCTGCGCCAATGCCGCCTTCGCCAATGAAGAGAAAAAAATCTTCGCACTGCAGTTTCACCCGGAGGTCCGCCACTCCGAGAACGGCCAGGAGATGATCCGGCGCTTCGTGGCTCTCACCGATCACGCCCCATGGTCCGTGGAGAACTTCGCGCGGCAGGTGGGCGAGCAGATCATCGCGGAGGTGGGCGACCGGCGCGTCTTCATGCTGGTGTCCGGCGGGGTGGACTCCACCGTCGCGTTCACGCTGCTCAATGAGACGCTGGGTTCGCACCGCGTGCAGGGCCTGCTCATCGATACGGGCCTCATGCGCAGGGATGAAGTGCGCGGCATCCGCGACGCGTTCGATGTCCTGGGCATCGACAACCTCCACACGGTGGATGCCTCCGGGGAATTCTTTACCAACCTCGCCGGCGTCACCGAGCCGGAAGAGAAGCGCCGCATCATCGGGGAGACGTTCCTCGCCGTGCAGAAACGCGAGAGCGATGCCATGGGCCTGCGGCTGGAGGAGGGATGGATCCTGGGACAGGGCACCATCTACCCCGACACCATCGAGACGGGCGGAACCCGGCACGCCGCCACCATCAAGACGCACCACAACCGCGTGGAGGCGGTGCAGAAGATGATCGCGCAGGGGCTGGTCATCGAGCCGCTCAAGGATCTGTACAAGGATGAAGTCCGCGCACTGGGCGAGGAGCTGGGTCTCCCGCGCCAGCTGGTGTGGCGCCACCCCTTCCCGGGGCCGGGACTGGGCGTGCGCATCCTCTGCGCGGAGGAACCCTTCGATCCCGATTTCGATCCGGCGGGGATCAGCGTCCCCCACCGCGCGCTCCCCGTCCGCTCGGTCGGCGTGCAGGGTGACGGACGCACCTACCGCCACGCCGTCACGCTCTTCGCCGATCCGCCGCAGCAGGTTACGGCGGAGCACCTGCGCCTCGCGACGAAGATCCCCAACGCCGTCCCCGCCTTCAACCGCGTCCTCGTCTGCGTCTCCCATGCCACTCCGCCCCCCTTCGTCTTCACGCCCGGCACCGTGACGCCGCAGCGCGCGCGGCTGCTGCAGGAAGCGGATGCCATCGTGGATGAAGAGATGCGGCGGGCGAATGTGTACGAAGAAATCTGGCAGTTCCCGGTCGTGCTCCTTCCGTTTGGCACGCAGGAAGGCGGCCAGTCGATCGTACTGCGCCCCATTCAATCGCAGGAGGCCATGACCGCCAACGCGGTTGCGTTGCCGTCGGATGTAATGGAACCGATGGTCCGCCGCTTGATCGCCCTCGACGGCATCGATCTGGTGTTTTTGGATCTGACAAACAAGCCTCCCGCAACAATAGAGTGGGAATAGACAATGCGGGAGTCCTGAGCCTGCCGAAGGGCCCGGCGACGATTGAATGGGAGTGAGAGAAGCGGCTTTATCATGCATACATTTCCTCACTCTACCCCCTACCCCCTACCCCCTACCCCCCGCTCTTTCCTACACACCTCCCACACCGCCTGCTACACTGATTTCCCCATGACCCCCGCTGACGTACTGACGGAGGAGCAGCTGCAGGAGTGTGTCCGGCTCTCGCAGGAGGGCGATACCGAAGCATTCGCCCGGATCTACGACCACTTCTTCGCGGCGGTCTACCGCTACGCGGCGTTCCGCCTGCCCCGGGAGATCGCGGAGGACACGGTCAGCGACATCTTCGTGAAGGCGTGGGAGAAGATCGGCACGTACCGCCCCCGGGCCAACGTCCCCTTCGCCGCCTGGCTCTTCTCCATCGCGCGGCGCACCGTCATCGACACCTATCGCACCCAGCGGGGGTTCGTCGAAGTGCCCGAGAGCCTGCCGGACACCGATGCGCTCAACCGCGCCGAGCACCGCGCCGAGCAGGGGGAACTCCTGCGGGTCATGCGGGAGGCGATGGAGCGGATCCCCAAACGCTACCGCGAGGTGCTGCTGCTCAGCTACATCGCCGATCTGCCCCACCGCGAGGTCGGCCGGGTGCTCCGCCTCTCCGAGGGAGCGGTCCGGATCCTGAAAATGCGGGCCCTGCGCAAGCTGGAAGCCGCCCTTCCGCCGGAATTCCGGTCAAGGGAACGTAACACCGGAGCCCATCCCTCGTTTGCACAGGCGCACGAATGACACCCCACACCCCGTTCCACAGGCTGCAGGGCGCGCTGGACCCCGATGCGGGGGCGCGCAACCGTATCCGCCGGGACGTGCTGCAGCGCATCCATCCGCCCGAACCGGCCGATCTTCTCGGCCGCCTCCGCACCATTCTGACCCCCGCCCATACCCGGCACCGGCACGTGCGGATGCAGATGCTCGAGCGGCTACTCCCCGTCTCCGCCCCCGTGCGGAGCGGCTACCGCTTCCCGAAGTGGGTGGCGGCGGCGGCGCTGGTGCTGATCGTGGCGCGCATGAGCCCGCTCCTCTTCCTCGCGCCCCAGAGCAGCGCCCAGTCTTCGGTCCTCATCGTCCCCACCCGGGGCGACGTCCGCATCGCGCTGCACGGCATGTGGCAGCCCCTCACGGAAGAAGTGGAGATCGCCGACGGCGTGCGCCTGCGGACCGGCGACGGCGAGGCGACCATCCTCCTCCACGACGACGGCACCATCCGCATCGCTCCGCGGACGACCGTCACCCTCCACGATGTCTCCGACCGCCCCGCCCCCGGCCCCGGCGGCCCCACCCTGACGCTGGCCGAAGGCACCATTTGGCTCCAGGGCCTGCTGCCGGGCCACCTGCGCGGCATCGAAGTGGCGGCGCCGGGCGGCTCCGTCGTGGTCCATCGGAGCAGCGTCTCGCTGCAGACGACCGCCGATCCGTCCACCGCCGTGCGTGCCTGGGACCGCAGCGTGGCGGTCTTCGGTGCGCAGGAGAGTCAATCCGTCCTGGCCGGAGAACAGGTCACCCTGTCGGAGGGCGCCGCCCTGCCCGCCCCCCGCCGCATGGAGAGCGCGGCCTACGAGGATCCGTGGGTGATGCAGAACCTCAGCCGGGACGCGGTCCACCAGCGGGAGGTCGCCCAGATGCAGAAGGAGCGACGCGCCGCGCGGGCGGGGATTCTGCCCGGCACCCCCCTCTACCCCGTCAAGCGCGCCGCGGAGCGGATGGACGTACTGCTCACCTTCGACACGCAGTCACGCACGCAGAAGAAAATCGATTACGCGGCAACGCGCCTCAACGAGGCCGCGGCCCTCCTCGCCGAAGGCGCGAGCGGCGCCCTCCTCCCCCTCGCCGAGTACCGCGAAACGCTGCTGGCGCTGGCCAGCGGTACGGGCGAGAATCTCACGCAGGTCCTCCTGAGCAACGAACTGGAGGAGGCATCCGCCGGCCTCTCCGCCGCGCTGCCCACCGACGAGCTGTACGCACTCAAGCGCATCGTGCTGGAGACCAGCGCGCAGCTGGCCGCGGGAGACATCCGGGCACAGGACGTGGAAGCCATGCTCCTGCTCGACAGCCTCCACGGGCTGCGCACGGCAATCCGTGACGAAAATGAAGCAGCGATGCGGCAGTCGTTCGACGCGCTGCAGCCCTCCCTCGCCCTGCTCGACCGGCCCGCGGCGGAAGGCGGCCTCGCGGAATCCGTCCGCAAGGAGATCATCGCGCTCCTGACGGAAACCGCCACGTCGCTGCAGCAGAAGCAGCGGCCGGGCGATCCTGCCACGGAGACGGGCACCCTGCGCGTGGCGATCAACCAGGAACTCGCCCCGTTCCTGCCGCCCCCGCCCCCGCCCCGCCCCCCCGTCCCGCGGGTCACGCCGGAGGAGATCGATGCGGAACTCAGCGGCATCCTGACCCGCCTGGACATCTACGATCTTCCGCGCTCGCGCTTCAATCAATTGCAGTACGAGCTTGCGCGCATCCGGGGCCACGCGGCCGAAGGCTCCATCCTGCGCCGCCTCTACCGCTCCCTGGAACCCGCCCTCGCCCGGCACGTTTTGCCGGCGATCGAGGATCTGAGAACGAGACTGGATCGCTAGAGGCAAGGGAAAGCGAATGACCTGAAGGGAAGCACCAAATCGCAATGACCAATGACCTGAACGGAAGCACCAAATCGCAATGACCAATGACCAATTTTCTGCTGCCGGAATATTTCTTGGTGCTTGGTGCTTTCAGACTGCCTTGCTTGACAGCAGAGCCCTCCCACCCCCACACTCCCCGTCACTATGTACGAGATCACCGACCTCAAGCCCGGCCGCGCCATCCAGATCGACGGCGAGCCCTTCATCGTCGTCTCCTCCGTCTTCGGGCGCAAGAGCCAGAGCAAGGCGAACATGCAGTGCAAGCTGCGCAACCTGAAGACCGGCGCCGTGGTCGCGCGCAACTTCCAGGGCAGCGAGAAGATCGAACCGGCCGATGTGGGCTACCGCAAGGTGCAGTACCTGTACAATGACGGGACGAATTACACGTTCATGGATCTCGATTCGTACGATCAGTTCGAGCTGTCCGCGGACGTCATCGGAGAGAGCGCCGGGTACCTGGTGGAGGGCAACGAGGTCGACGCGTTGCAGTTCGAAGGAACGCCCATCGGCATTCAGCTGAAGGCGACGGTAGACCTGAAAGTTGTGGAGACGATCCCCGGCGTGAAGGGCGATACCGCCACGGGCGGCAATAAGCCCGCCAAGCTGGAGACAGGGATCTCGGTGAACGTGCCGCTGTTCATCAACGAAGGTGACACCGTGAAGGTGAACACCGAGACCGGCCTCTACATGACGCGCGTCAGCTAAGCGGCACCCCTCCGTGGGTGCGAGGGGGCGCCGTAATCCGCACCAGCTTCAACCGCGCCGCTTTTCCCGAGAGAACGGTGACGTGGACCGGGCTGACCCCGAATGCCTCCGCGAGCAGCTTCTGCAATGCCCGGTTTCCTTTGCCGTCCTCCGCGGGCGCCGCGAGGTCGATCTTCAGGCTGCCATCCTCCAGCACCCCCACGATGCGAGACTGCACCGCATGCGGCCGCGCCCGCACCAGCACCTCGATCTTGCCTGCTTCCGAAAGCCGCTGCTGCAACAGTTCCAACATGGAGAGAGTGTACCATTGTTCCACTCCCTCTCTCCTCACCCCCCGACCCCCTCTTCTTTCCTGTCAACGCCGACAGGAGAGGGGGAGAAGTTATTTTTGAAAAAAGACACCTATCCTCAGGGGGGCATGCCGTATCTGCCCTACTCCCTACCCCCTACCCCCTACTCCCTATCCCCTACAACCTCTTCCCCTTCCTCCACTTCTCAATCTCCCCGTGATGCCCGGAGAGCAGCACATCGGGCACCTTCAAGCCGCGGAACTCCTCCGGCCGCGTGTAGTGGGGATACTCTCTCTTGCGATCCAATGCCGCGGAGAAGCTCTCCTCCTGTGCCGATTCATCCTTGCCCAGCACCCCGGGAATCTGCCGCGCCACGGCATCAATGAGGACCATGGCAGGCAACTCGCCCCCTGTGAGAACATAATCGCCGATGCTGATCTCCTCATCGATCCACCCCCCGTCGATGACCCGCTGATCGATCCCCTCGTAGTGTCCGCAGAGCAGGATCAGCCATTCTCTCTTCGCCATCCGTTCCACCCGGGATTGCGTGAGACGCTTGCCACGCGGGGAGAAGTAGATGCGATGCGGAGTGGCATTTTGCATTTTGCATTTTGCATTTTGCATTCCTAATTCTGTCGTTAATTCAATAGCTCGCACCACCGGCTCCGCCATCATCACCATCCCCGCCCCGCCGCCGTACGGCCGGTCATCGATCTGCTTGTACGTACCCGCGCCAAAGCTCCGCAGATCATGGAAATGCAGATCCAACAGCTCCTTCTCCCTCGCCCGCTGCAGGATGCTCTCCGTCAGCGGACCCTCGAACATGCCGGGGAAGAGGGTGATGATGTCGATGCGCATGCAGGGAGTGTAGCGAACTCCTTTCAGTACTCCCATGTTTCACCACGCCAATGAATTGCCTTCTCATCCGTTATTCTGCCCGCAACAGCTGCCTCATATCCCTGTTCATTGGCAAGGGCGGCAAACTCCTTCGCATGCGCATCGTTTGCAAAGGCACAGAGCATGCCAACCCCCCGATTCCATGTCTCTGACGCCTTTCGACTGTCAAAATGCCGACCTTTCTTTGTATACCCATGTTCCTCTGCCAACTGCATCAATCCATCCACCCCTTCCGGATCAGGAAATGCAGCTTCGAGTTTCAAGCCAAGACCACGATCCTGCAACATTCTTTGAGCCTTGGTTGGGATGCCACCGCCGCTGATATGAGCACACCCTACGATTGGAATGTGAACGTTCCCATCCACCCCACCCTGCGCCTCATAAATAAGAGGCGCATAAATCGTCGATGGCGTGAGTAGTTTTTCCGTCAATTGCGGAAAGGATTCGTGCCAGGGAAGCTGAATACCATCCCAGGGACTCTGATCTCCCGGAAGAGCACTAATTACTTGTTTGATAATTTGTGGTGTCACGGTACCCAGCAACTTCCTGCGAATAAGTTCCACGATTCCCTCACGCCGATCTTGTTTATCCAATTCTTGCCGAACATAGGCAAGTTCGAGGATGTTGCGAGCATCGGTTAAACCATTGCTACGAATGGAATGTTCTCTCAGTGCCACTACGGGCTGGCCCGCAGCAAGACCGGACCCATTAATCAACTTCGCTTGATTCACGACTTTGAGTGCGACCGCATTCCAGTTGAGATGATTCCTTCCCCATCCCGGCTGCCTATGCCCCAGCTCCGCAGTCTCCCCGCCCAGCAACGGAACTTGTCCGGCTTTACACGCACGTTCGAGACCACATGCCAGAGCAGCAATAAACTGATCGTCATCAGCGGAATTGACATCAAGCGATTCAATCACTCCCACTGCAAATGCGCCTTCGCGGGCTACGTCATCAATAACCATAGCCAATACATCAAAAGCAATCGTTTCAAAATACTTGTAATTCGCCAGTAGGGCTGCCAACCTTTCTGCCAATTCCGGCTTTGTCCCCGTTCCATCACTGTTACCCGCGAGCACGTGCTGTAAGACAGGAAAGCCATAGATTTCATTCATATCTTTTGCCCAAACATTGACTGGCCGATACCGTTCCTCAGGGAAGTCAGCAACTACCGGCAGAGCCGGTAGCTTTGGGGAAAGCCCCTGGAAGGGGC
>CAYZGJ010000025.1:0-16917 GCA_964478005.1 uncultured Candidatus Peribacteria bacterium | reverse complement strand
CGGCCAGGAGCAGCGTCAGGACCGCCAACGCAGACTGCAGCGAGACCGAGGCGAGTGCCAGGAGGGGGAGCGCCAGCAGGAGCTCCACGATCAATCCGATCACCAGCCCGAAGCGGACGTCGTGATTGTGCGTGAGAGTCGCCAGCAGCTTCCGGGGAAAGCCGGAGGAGAGGCGCGCACGCCTGCCGGTGTGGGTGTGGGTTTTCGGCAAAGGAATCATATAATTGTATCATTTTATTGGTATGTATGCAATTTTCAGCACCGGAAATGTAAACGGAGAAGAAAGCAATACGACCAAGAATGCAGAAGCATCTCAAATGTCGAGATCTTTCACGTTTTTGGCATGCGTTTGGATGAACTTGCGGCGCGGAGCGACCTCTGATCCCATCAGCGTGGTAAATACCGCATCGGCGCGTTCGGCGTCCTCCAGGGTGACCCGGAGCATGAGACGATTGTCGGGATCCATCGTGGTCTCCCACAGCTGCTCCGCATTCATCTCGCCCAGACCTTTGTAGCGCTGGAGGCTGACACGGGCCGACCCTTTGGAAGAAGGCTCCTTCACACCCTCCGGCTCCTGCGCTTCGTCGGAAGCAGCTTCAGGATCCTGCACCTCCTCCACATCCAACGCCCCCCACTCCCGCAGCACATCATTCTTCTGGGCATCCGTAAAAGCATACCGGATCTCCTTCCCCTTCTGCATTTTGAAGAGCGGCGGCTGGGCGATGTAGAGATGCCCCGCTTCGATGAGTTCCGGGAAGTAACGGAAGAAGAGCGTGAGCAGCAGCGTGCGGATGTGCGCGCCGTCCACGTCGGCATCCGTCATGATCACGATGCGGTGGTAGCGGAGCTTGCTGAGATCCTTGGCTTCGCCGATGCCGATCCCCAGCGCGATGATCAGCGACTTGATCTCGTTGTTGGCCAGCATGCGATCGAGGCGGGCCTGCTCCACGTTGAGGATCTTTCCGCGCAGCGGCAGAATCGCCTGGAACTCGCGCTTGCGCCACTGCTTGGCGGAGCCGCCGGCGGAATCACCCTCCACGATGTAGATCTCGCACTCGCTGGGATCCTTGCTGGAGCAGTCCGCCAGCTTGCCGGGCAGCGTCATGCCCTCCAGCGCCCCCTTGCGGATGACGGAATCACGGGCCGCGCGGGCGGCCATGCGGGCGCGGGCGGCCAGCAGGCACTTGCCGACGATGGCCTTGCCCTCCGTGGGATGCTCCTCCAGGTACTGCGCCAGCTTTTCGTTCACGACCGTCTCGACGGCGGTCTTCATCTCGGCATTGCCCAGCTTCCCCTTGGTCTGCCCCTCAAACTGCGGCTCGCGCAGCCGGACGGAGATGACGGCGGTCAATCCTTCGCGCACGTCGTCGGCGGTGAGGTTGTCATCCTTTTCCTTGAGCAGCTCGAACTTGCGGGCGTAGGCGTTGATCGTGCGCGTGAGCGCCGCCTTGAACCCCGTCAGGTGATGGCCGCCCTCGGCGGTGTGGATGTTGTTGGCGAAGGACAGCACGTGCTCCTGGAACGCCTGCGTGTATTGCAGGGCCACCTCCACCATGCCGTCAGGTGTGTCCTTCTCGAACGCGATCGGCTGCCCGATGCGCTCGCGCGATTCATTCAGATGCTTCACGTACGCGCCGATGCCGCCATCAAACGAGAAACGGTACAAGCGTGGATGCACGCGGTCTTCCTCGGGCCGCTCCGTCCGCGCATCCATCACGCCGATGGTGATGCCCCGCGTGAGGTACGCCTGCTGGCGGAAGCGCGTGAGGAGCATGTCGAAGCTGAATTCCGTGGTATCGAAGATGGTGTCATCCGGCAGGAACGTGATGCTGGTCCCCTGCTTGTCCGTCTTCCCCGTTTTCTTCACGTCGGCCTTGGGCTTGCCCCGCTCGTACTCCTGCACGTAGGACGTGCCGTCGCGGAACACTTCCGCCTTCATCATGATGGAGAGAGCATTCACCACCGATGATCCCACGCCGTGGAGGCCGCCGGAGACTTTGTAGCCGCTCCCCTCCCCGCCGAACTTGCCGCCCGCGTGCAGCGTGGTGAGCACCACTTCCAGCGCCGACTTCTTGGCCGTGGGATGCATTTCCACGGGAATGCCGCGCCCATTGTCCTCCACCGTCACGGAGCCGTCGGCGTTCAGCGTCACGAGGACGCGATCCGCATGGCCGGCCATGGCTTCGTCGATGGCATTATCGACGATCTCCCACACGAGGTGGTGCAGTCCACGGACGTCCGTGGAACCGATGTACATGCCCGGGCGCTTGCGGACGGGCTCGAGACCTTCGAGAACCTGGATCTGCTCCGCGCCGTACTTGGGTGCTGCTGCCATAGGGAGAATCAATAGGAAGAAATCACGATGCGGTCAGGAGCCGATGGACGCTGCACGGCGATCCCCTGCCGATTTCGTTGCGCGCAGGATAGCGGAAATCGGGCGGGGAATATAGGGAAAAAGCGTGAAATAGAGCATGCGTCAAGGCAGGAGCCCCCGTGTCAAAAAACCGGCGATTGAACCGCCGGTTCACACAACAAACGAACAGTGCTCGAATTCGAACCTCCCCCTCCTTACATGTTCGAGTAAAACTTCTTCTTCCGGTTCTCTGCGCGGTACTCCTCGCGCTTGAGCGCGCGCTGGCGGACGAGGCGGCGGTTGGCGCGGCGGGAGAAGACGCTGCGGCCGCGCAGGAGCTTGATGATGCCGGATTTCTGGACCTGTTGCTTGAACCGCTGCTGCAAGCGGTCATTGGATTCTTCGCCTTTGCGGTGGGCATGGATCGCCATAGGTGCGGGGATTGTACGGGAAGAAGAGCGGGATGCAAGGTCAATCCTCAATACCGCAGAATCGCTGCCATCGTCGAACCGTCGGGCATATGCGAGGCATCCAGCGGAACGAGCCGGCCGCGGTGCGCGATGGTGTGGGCCGCCGCGAGGCCAAGGAGCTCTTCGTCGCCGTTCTCGCGGCTGCCGTGGATCTCGGCCGTTCCCTGTTCCGTATCGAGCCGTCCCCATGCCTCCGCCCCCTCCGCCATGAAGAGCAGATCGACCTTCCCGCGCAGCGCGGCGTCCAGGATGGCGGCGGGATCGGTGCTGGTGCGCCCGGTGCCGGTGAGCGCGCCATACTCCTCCAGCAGCCGCTCGCGTTGTCCCTCCAGATGCTCTGCGGCGATGGCGTCGGCCTTTTCTTTCATATCTTCCAGGGTGGTGGCATCGGGGCTGCCGCCGACCGAGCGGTCCAGGAGGCAGTCGGATTTGTCGAACGCGCGGAACATCCCGAAGAGCTCCGTGACACCCGCGAAGACGAGGGGGAGGCGCTCCTCGCGCAGCAACGTGTGGAGGCTCTTGGCCAGCTCCTGCATGTAGCGGTCCTCCTCCTGCTCCTCCACGTCTTTCGCCCCGCCATGTCCGTGCAGCCCGGTCTCCCCGCGCTGGGTGGAATGCGTCTGCAGGGACTTCTCCTGCCGTTCCATTCCCGCCCACGCTTCCTCCATGCTGCGGGGCATGCCCTCCACCTCCCGCTCCTCGATGCGGTCATTGGTGACGGCGTAGAAGTGCGCGGCCTTCTTGCTGACGGTCAGCAGGAAGTAACGCCGGGCCGCTGCGGCGTACGGCAGGAGCGGCGTGAGATGGAAGCGCGGGCCGATGGCCATGCCTTCCTCATCGGTCTTCAGCAGGAGGATGTGGTGGAACGCCGACGGCGTGAGGAAGAGCGCCACGGTGCCCCCGTCGGTGAGGGCGCGCCCTTCCCCCTCCGCAAAGCTGCGCGCGGAGGCGAGGAACTGCTTCTGTCCCTTGGGCGAGAGGCCCGTATCCTGCAGCTTGCCCTCCACCTCGTCGAGCGCGGCGAGCATGCGCTTGACATTGTCCTCGGCATGGGCGGCACCCGCCTGCAGCGGAACGTAGAGGGAGACGCAGGGCGCTTCCTGGGACTGGATCAGGGTGCGGAGGAGGTCGTGGTGCATGGGAGAAGGGAGAAGGTGGTAGGGAGGAGGGAGGAGGGCATGCCCGACGCTCTACCGCAGCAGCTCGAGGGCGCGCTGCAGCGGGGCATCGCGGTCGGCGGACGGGAGGACGGTGACATCGGGCGTGACGCCGACGCCGTCGATGGGACGATCTGCGGGGGTGCGCCACTCGGCAATGGTCATCTTGATGCTCGAGCCGTCGCGGAACTCGATGATCTGCTGCACGGTTCCCTTGCCGAATGTCTGCTCGCCGATCACGGTGGCGCGCTTGGCGTCCTGGAGGGCGCCTGCCACGATCTCCGACGCGCTGGCCGACCCGCGGTTGACGAGCACGGCCATCCGTACACCCGGATCGATGGTCGGCGGATCGACGGTCACCTGCGTGTAGGCGGCGTCGCGGGAGAGGATGCGCGCGATGCCCGTTCCCTCGGGCAGGAAATTGCTCAGCACGATTTCCGCGGCGTGCAGCAGACCGCCGGGATTGTTGCGCAGGTCCAGGATCAACCCCCGCGGACGGTGCTCCTCCTGCAGGCGGGCCAGCAGGGCGCGCAGCTTCGTATCGGTGATCTGGCCGAACTGCACCAATTTCACCACGGCGATGCCATCCTGCACGCCGATCTCGATTTCCGGCACCTGGATGAGATCGCGCGTGACGGTGACGTCAAACTCCCTTCCCTCGCGCCCGATGCGAAGCATCACGTGCGATCCGCGCGGACCGCGCACTTTGGAAACGGCCTCCAGCAGGGTCATCCCCCGGATGCTCTGGTTGTCCACCCCCAGGATGTGATCCCCCCCGCGCAGGCCCGCCTTCTCCGCCGGCGATCCCGTGAGGGGCGACACGATGGTCAGAACGTCGCCGATCATCTCCACCTGCGCGCCGATCCCGGTCACTTCGCCCTCCAGCTGCACCTGAAATTCCCGTGCGTCGGCGGGCGGCATGTACACGGTGTACGGGTCGTCCAAACTCTCCACGAGGTCCCGGGCATCCTCGTATCCCACGCCGATGTCCTGCAGGCGTTCCCGGTAGAGATAGCGCTCCCCCAGCAGCTGCCGCACGGTCTCCAGCAGGTCGTCCCCGGCGATCTGCGGCGGAAGGATCTGGATCTGGATGACGGGCAGGGATGCCGGATCCCGGCGCTTTCCCGATGCGCGCTCCAGGAGCTGCAATGCATCGCGACCGGAGAGGGGCAGATCGGTCCCGAAGCGCGTGGCGCGCACCGGACGCATCCACTGACGCTCCACGGCGATGCCCACCGCCTCCTCCAGCGCCGATCCGCGCGGCACATCCGCGAAGCGCGGCGCGTCCGCGGCGGGCGCGGCCTGCGTCAGCGCGACCATGATCTGCACGGCTTCCCCGCGGGTGACGGGCCGGCTCCAGTGCACCTGCCCCCCCAGCGCCTCCAGCGCCTCCCGCTTCTCCGCGGCGGCCGCAAAGGGCGCCAGGGCTTTGGGAACGGGACGACCGTACGCACCGGTCGGTGAACGGCCGGCAGGCGTCGGCAACTCGACCGCCTGCACCGCGGCGCGCAGGAATATCGCGCGGCTGACGGCGCCGGAACGCTGCGCGGACTCCGGCAAGGGAACGGAAGAAGCCCCTGCGGTGACAGGCATTAGCGCCAGCAGCAGCGAGAGAACGGCGGACCGAAGGAATCGAGGGAAAAGCATAGAAGGAAAATCGATGAATAAGGAAGCACGAATGTCCCGCACATTCTACGCGGGAGTGGGGGGAGAGGAAAGGAGGGGAACGATATATTAAGGAAGCTAAGGAGTGAACAGAGGCTAGGAAGCTACGAGAGTGTGTCGATGAAACCTGATATTGATCTGATTGCGGAATGGATTCGGCTTTCTTTCACACATAATTCTGTCGAAGAAACTCCTTAGCTTCTTTCGCTTCCTTCGAATATTCCTTAGCTTCTTTTCATCATAGCTTCCTTATCCATTATCTATCACCCACTCCTCCCTCGTGACCAGATGTCCCCGCTCCTGCATGTTCGCTTTGCGGACGAAGAGCGCGGTGAGCAGCCAGAAGCCGCCGACCACATAGAAGAGGGCGGGAACGAGGAGGAACGGCACGTACGCCAGGAACGACGGCGACGCGGGACCGATGACGTCGGCAATGCTCTGCGGATTGCCCGGCAGGATCTCCGGCAGCGTCACGAGGAAATTGAAGAGCCCGTGCAGCCCGATGGCCGCAAGGAGACCCGTAGCCAGCATCTGCACGCGGAAGAGCGATACTTCCGGCAGTCGCAGCAGACGGTGCATCGCTTCGAGGACGATCATGACTCTGCCCTGCGCGCGCTGCTCGGCGAGGTACGGCCCGGCGAAGATCGCCAGTCCCAGGAAGTAGCCCATGACCCCGGTGGAGACGATGTGCACCATGGATGTCAGCACCGACCGCCCCAGCACGTTGCTGATGAAGGCCATCACGTCCGGCGCCGCCCCATGGAAGAGAAAGTCGCGCACGAACGCCGTGAAGTAGACGGGGTTGATGACATTCTCCGCGAAGGCGAATCCGATGGCCGCAATGATGGAGAGTTGCAGGACGTCATCGATGCTCGTGAAGATCTGCCGTCCGCTGCGCGAGAGGACCCAGTACTTGCTGACTTCCTCGATGAGCCCCACGAAGAGGAAGGAAAGCAGCAGCCCCAGTAACCGTCCGTTCGCCGCCCCCTCCGCGGTGTGCTGCATGACCATCTGCTGCGTGGCGGAGCTGAAACTCTCGGGGTGGATCCGGAAGAAGAAAAACTGCATCTCCACCCCCCGGCGCACCAGCACGTCATAGAACAGGATGGGCACGGTGGAGAGCATTCCCGCCAGGAACAGCAGCACGACGGCGCTCGTGCGCTCGCGGTGGTAGCGCAGGAAGAGCCAGCACCACACCGCCGCCGGCACCAACGCGACTCCCGCCGCGATCAGCCGGACCAGAACCTGTCCGTCTCCGGCGCCCAGGATGATGTGCAGGATGATCCAGAAGAGAAACGTCCCGAGCAATGCCGTCTTCGTCTGGATGTCCCACGGCCCGAAGAGGGCGCGCCAGCCCAGCAGCGCCAGCACCAGTCCCGCCGCAGCGGCGACCGGATGACCCGCGTCTCCCGGCTGCAGGAAGAGCTCCACGATCCGGATGAGTCCCAGTGACAGGGCCGAGCCCAGCACGACCGCAAAGAGCAGGTGCGTCGGCCGGCGGCGGGCGCGCCGCGCCAGATCGTATCCCGCGACCGCCGCCACCGCGCACAGCACGATGGCCGTCTTCGGTCCCGAGTACTCGATGGCCTGGAGGAATCCGATCATCAGGCAATAATAGCAGTTTTTTGCTATTTTGGCAATACAGCACGCACGCGGACGTTTTGCAGGGGGAACGGGAATCGTTAGACTCGCCGCATGTCCTTCTCCTCCCTCCTCCGACGGTGCACGGACCGCCCGGTCTCCCTGGGCGCCGCGTTCCTCCTGCTCCTCTCCTTCTTCACCTACGTCCACGCCTACTGGCAACCGGCGGCACTCTACTGGGATGAGAACTACCACATTGCGAGCGCGCAGAAGTACCTGACGGGCACGTTCTTCATGGAACCGCACCCTCCGTTGGGCAAGCTCCTCATTGCGGCGGGCGAAGCGCTGGTGAACGCCAACCCCCTGGACAATCAATTCGTCGACACCGATTACGGCAAGAATCCGCCGGAGGGATTTTCCTTCGCCGGGTACCGCCTGTTCCCCACGCTGCTCGCCTGGCTCACGGTGCCGCTGCTGTTTGCCATCTTCCTGCTGATCACGGGCCGGGCAGCGTGGTCCGTGCTGCTCACCTTTCCGTTCGTCTTCGATAACGCGCTCATCGTCCACAGCCGTTCGGCGATGCTCGACTCCACGATGATCTTCTTCGCCGTGCTCACGACCCTCGCCTTTCTGCTGCTGCGTGCGTGGAGGGATGACCGCAGGCGCTTCACGTGGGCGGCGGTGCTCTTCGGCGCCGCGTTCGCCTGCCTGCTGACCACCAAGATCTTCGGTCTCGTTCTCATCCTGTTCGTTCCCTTCCTCGCCTGGGAACTGCGCGACCGCCCGCGGCAGATCCTGCGCTTCCTGGGGATCGCCGCCGTCGCCTTCGTCCTTCCCTTCGTCGCCATCTGGCATCTGCACTTCTCGCTGGCGCGGACCGTGAACCCGGCGCTCCCCGATAACGGGTACTACCAGGCATCATCCTGGTACAGGGAACTTCTCGACCGCGGCCGGACCGGATCGCTCTTCGCCTTTCCCGTCATGCTGCGGGATTCCATGAAGTTCGTCTCCCACTACGAAGCCGGCGTTCCGCGCCTCAACCTGGCGAAGTCCGACGAGAACGGCAGCCCGTGGTTCCTGTGGCCTGTCGGCGCGCGCACCATCAACTACCGGTGGCAGACGCCCGACGGCCGCGGCTACGGCTACCAGTACCTGGTGAGCAACCCCGTGGGATGGTTTGCGGTGCTGCTGGGCGTCTTCCTGGCGCTCGCCCTGCTGATCGTCCCCCTGCTCCACCCGCTGCAGCAGCCGCTGCGCCACCGCCTGCTCCTGACGGTATTCGTGACGCTGTACGTCAGCTTCTTCGTCGCGGTGAGCCGCATCGACCGCGTGCTGTACCTCTATCACTACTTTCTCCCCTTGGTCCTGGGCATGATCCTGCTGGGCGCGGTCGTGGCGGAGGTGCGCTCCGCCGGTCGCTGGCCGCTGACGGACGCGCGGAAAACAGGCGTGCTGCTGGCGTTCGGCGTCCTGGTCTTCCTCAGCTTCCAGTTCTTCCGGCCGCTCTCGTACGGCGAACCGATTTCCGACCGGGCCTTCGAGCGCCGGACGTGGCTGCGCATCTGGGAAATGAAATGCGTCCGCTGCGCGCCGGATAGCCCCTTTGTCGTTCCTTCCACCTGATCGCATGCGCTCCCTTCGTCTCCCCTCGCTTCCTCCCGCCCTCGTGTTGATCCTGATTCTGCTCGCGGGCCTGCTGCTGCGTTTGGGACTCGCCCCGTTGCCCGGGAATGAATTTGACGTGGGGGTGAACCAGGGGTGGGGAAAGAGCGCGGTGCATCTGGGGCTCGCCCGTTCGTATGTTGAGCAGCTCGACGGCAACATGCTGCCCAACTATGCGCCGCTCACCCTGATCCTCTTCGCAGGAGCGGCGCATGTCCAACATCTCCTCTTCGGCCTGGACGCGCACCCGCTCGCGTACCGCCTGATCATCAAGCTGCCCGCGATCTTCGCCGACCTGCTGACCGCCCTGTTCTTTTTTTTCCTGCTGCGCCGCTGGCGGGATACGCGGACGGGCCTGCTGGGCGCGCTCGCCTACGCGCTGCATCCGGCCGTCTGGTACAACTCGGCCGTCTGGGGACAGACCGATTCCATCTTCAGCATGTTTCTGGTGCTCGGGGCGGGATGCTTCGTATGGCGGCAGCACACGCTCTCGGGGGTCAACGTCGCCCTGGCGATCTTCTCGAAAATGCAAGCCGTGGCACTGCTGCCCCTCTACGCATTCCTCTACATCCGGGACGGTTGGCGCACCCTGACGGATGCGACCTTTGGCGGATTGCTGGTGGCGACCGCCGTCCTCCTCCCCTTCGTGCTGGGCGGGACGCTGCAGAACGTCATCGACGTGTACCTGCACTCCGTGGGGTACTACTCCGTGGTATCGAGCGCCGCGTATAACCTGTGGTGGAGTCTGCTGGCCGACGCGGCGGGGACTACGCAGGACACGACGCTCCTCTTCGGCCTCCTCTCCTACCGCCACACGGGGTTCGTCCTCTTCGGGCTGAGCACCGTCGCCGCCCTGTGGATCCTGCGCAGGCATCTGCGCGCCGCCGATCGCCTCCAGGCGCTGCCCGCGGTCTTCCTGGCCGCAACGTTCCTCTTCCACGCTTTCTTCATGCTCAACACCCAGATGCATGAGCGGTATCTCTTCCCGTTCGTGGCGCTGGGCATCCCCATGCTCTTCCTGGGCAGCAGGCCCCGCTGGATCTACGTGAGTATCAGCGCGCTCTTCTTCCTCAATCTGCTCGGCTGGCTGCCGGCGACCGCCATCGACCGGGGTCTCTACCAGACGTTCCACGCGTTCGATGTGCTCATCGCCTCCCTCCAGGTCGTTCTCTTCGTGAACTTCCTCCTCTACCTGCGACGCTTCGCCGCCACGACGCCCCCTCCTCCCCGGCCGGACCCGCACCTGCGCATCCGGTGGCCGCGTCTTTTCCCTGTCCGACGACCACCGGCAAGCGACGCGAGTGAGGAGCGGTCATGACAGGGCCCTCTCTGCCTCCCCCCTCCGTTCGTGTCTCCGGGATCGGCGGAGATTCCGCAGCTCCCGGAACATGCGTCCGATGACGCGCAGGGACCCCCCCGTCGGCGTGCCCGCCCGGCGCGGATAGTGCGGCACATCCACTTGCACCCAGGGGATGGATCGCTGCTTGAGCTTCAGGAACATTTCCGTATTGAACAGCTTCTCCACGCCGTGGATCGGCCGGATGACCGGCCAGATCTCCCGCCGGAACACTTTCAACCCGCAATTGACGTCGCGCACCCACAAGCCGAGCATGACGACGTTCATGGCGCCGAGCACCTTGCCGAACGTATTGCGAATGAAGGAATCGGCGCGCTTCCTCCGACGCCCGGTAACGAAGGGGGCCTGTTCCAGATGCGGCAGCAGCAGGGCGAACTCCTCCGCCGTAAACTGTCCGTCACTGTCCATGAACCCGATGAGATCCGTTGTCGCCGCATCGCATCCGCTGCGAACCGCCACGCCGTACCCCTGGTTGCGATCGTGCGTGACCACCCGCAGTTCCGGCATCTCCTGCCGCAAGCGATCCAGGATGCGCGGCGACGCATCTTTGGACCCGTCATCCACCACGATGATCGATCCTGTGATCCCCGCGCCCCGCATCCACCCCGCCGTGTCACGCACGGTGGATTCGATGTTCGCTTCCTCATTGAAGCACGGCAGAATGATGGAGAGAGTCATGACACGAGAGAGGACGGATGACGCAACGAATGTTTGCAGAGTATGACAGTCCGCCTTTGGGAATGCCAGCCGGCACTGTCCAGGTATCCTGCGCATGCCGTATGATGCCTCCATGTCCCTGCGCCACTCGATCATCCCTCTGCTCCTCCTGCTCGGCGCCGGGCTGGCGCTGCGGCTGGCGTTCGCGCCGACAGTGGAGAACGGTGATGCCGTGATCACGCAGGGATGGATGCAGAGTGCCGTTCAGCTGGGAATCGCCCCTTCGTACGATCGCAACATCACGGGGGGGATGCTCCCCCTCTATCCCCCCTTTTCCATCTTTCTCTTTCAGGCTGCCGGCTTTGCGTATCAATGGCTCATTTCGCCGGAGTACGCCCTTGTGCAGCCGGCGCATCTGGTGTTCGTGAAAATGCCCGCCATCCTCGCCGATCTCGCGATCGGCTTCCTGCTCTTCCTGATCCTGGCACGATGGAAAACGCCTGCGTGGGGACTGGGGGCAGCCGCGCTGTTCTGGTTCCATCCCGTTGCACTTTTCAACTCCGTCATCTGGGGTCAGACCGATGCCATCTATACGCTGCTGGTGCTGGCAGGCTGCTTCCTGGCTGCGCGTGGCGCGCCCGTCCTCGGTCTGCTGTGCACGGTGCTCGCATGCCTGACGAAGCCGCAGGCTGTTGCATTCCTCCCTCTCTCCCTGGCACTGCTTCCGGTGCGGCCGCGCGCGCTGGTGGGAGCGGCAGCCGGATCCGCCGCCGTAGTGCTGCTGCTCGTCTTCCCCTTCCTGCGCGAAGGCAATCTCGGCAGCATGCTCCGGGCATACGAGGTCTTTGAGGCACTCAAGGAATCGCGCGTTTCGTGGAACGCATACAACCTGTGGTGGCTGTTGTTGGGCGTCGATGCGGCAACGCACACTCCCGGATCGGCAACGCTGCTCGGTCCGCTCACCTACCGCATGGCGGGCTTGCTCCTGTGGGGAGGAACGACTCTGGCCACCATCCTGCTCCTGTCGCCCGCCCTGCGCGGCCCGGATGACGAACGACGGAGTGCGGCCATTCTGCTGGCGGGCACCATCATCGCCTGGTCCTTCTTTCTGCTCAACGCGGAGATGCATGAGCGGTACCTCTTCCCGTTCGTAGCGCTGGGGCTGCCGCTGGCGCTGCGGAGCCGCTGGTTCTTTCCGGTGTACTTCCTCGTGTCCCTGCTGCACCTGCTCAATCTGCTGGCTGTCTTTCCGTACTCGTCCGTCGATCGATGGATCTTTTCCATTCCGTACCTGCACATGGGCATCGCTGCGGCACAGGTCCTGCTCTTCCTCCTGACGATCCTGCTGCTCGCCCTGCCGAGGACCCGCTCCGCGCTCCTCCCGCCTCCGCCCCCTGCGGAACGCCACCCATTGGGTTCATTCCTGCACCCATGGTATGCTCGGCAGCGTTTCCCCCTCTCCATCCATTCCAGCCGTTGAATCGCGTCATTGGAAATTTGAAATTTGGCATTTCCCTCCTCCCCATGCCCGCCACCTCCCTCGACCAGATCGTCTCGCTTGCCAAGCGCCGCGGCTTCGTGTTCCCGGGATCCGCCATCTACGGCGGACTCGCCAATACGTGGGATTACGGGCCGCTGGGCTCACAACTGAAAAAGAATGTGAAGGATTGTTGGTGGGATACGTTCGTACGACAACGCACGGATATGGTTGGCTTGGATGCGGCAATATTGATGAATCCAAAGGTGTGGGAAGCGAGCGGACACGTGGGATCATTCGCTGACCCGATGATCGAGTGCAAAAACTGTCATGAACGATCAAGAAGCGATAAGTTGATTGAAGAGAAGATCGGAGATCAATTCCTCACTGTTATTACCGATTTCCAGAGATTTATCGCACAGTTGCGTCAGCTGGTAGATAATATGGCTAAACAAGGATCTGACATGGGGCGCCCAAATTGGCTTAAGGATTTTTTTGCAAATAGTGACTTCACCAAAAAATTAGATACAGAACATCAAGATTATTTTGTTAATTATGCCAGTAATAATGCAAATAATTTATTGTCCAGTAAAGGATTAAACATGAATCAGATTTATTCAATTCTCGTATCTATTTATCGCATTGCATGTCCATTCTGCAAAGCAATTAATTGGTCTGAATCCAAGCAATTTAATCTGATGTTCAAAACATACCAAGGAGTCATAGAGGGCGAGGGGGCATTGGTCTACCTCCGTCCGGAAACGGCGCAGGGTATATTCGTGAACTTTAAAAATGTTCTGGATACCACCCGCATGCGTTTGCCCTTCGGCATCGCACAGATTGGAAAAGCATTTCGCAATGAAATCACCCCTGGAAACTTCACGTTCCGCACCCGCGAGTTTGAACAAATGGAAATTGAGTATTTCTTCGATCCGTCACAGAGCGATTGGCATGCAGTCTTTGATGAATGGAAGAAGGGGAGTTGGTCATTTATAACAGAAACTCTTGGCATAGATCCACACAACCTACGTTTTCGGGACCATGAACAAGATGAGCTTTCCCATTATTCAAAAGGCACAACTGACATCGAATATAAATTCCCATGGGGTTGGGGGGAACTCTGTGCTGCGGCGGCGTATCGAACGGATTTTGATCTTCGTCAGCACGCTGAATTCAGCAAACAAGAACTCGTCTACACCGATCCGGACGAACCGACGCGCAAAGTTGTTCCACATGTCATGGAGCCCTCCTTCGGAGCAGACCGTGTCACCCTTGCAGCATTGATCGACGCGTATACGGAAGAAACACTTGCAAATGGCGAAACACGCATTGTTCTCCGACTCCCGGCTTCCATTGCACCCTTTGACGTGGCCATTCTGCCGCTCTCGAAGAAGGAACATCTGATCGCCAAGGCCAGAGAGTTGTACAATAAAATTGTGCATGAGACGGATCTTGTCTGTGACTTCGACGTCACGGGCAGTATAGGCAAGCGCTACCGCCGGCAGGATGAGATCGGCACGCCAACGGCCGTCACCGTCGACTTCGGGACACTGGGTGAGGACGACGCGCAGGGCGCCAGGGACACGGTGACCATCCGCGACCGCGACACGCTGGAACAAGTCCGCGTTCCGATCGATCAGCTCATTGCATCGTTGAAAGCATAAAGAACGGATTACGCTGCCAGACCGACCGCTTGCTCCAATCTGCCGATTCGCTTCCCGTGATCTTTGCTGCGATCTTTGAGGACTTCGATCTCCTCGCGATGCGCTGCACGCATGTCATGGTGCATATTTTCTGCGACGAGATCAAAGTGTTCCTTCATTTCCTTGTTGCCCCGGAATATTTCCTCTCGCAGCTCCTGCTTCCACAGAAGCATCTTCTCCTCCATCTCCCCCTTCCATATCCACATCTTCCCAAATTCCTCCATCAACATGGCGATATCCTGCTTGGTGGCCGGTGCGGTTGCATCATCCGTCATGGGTCCATCATGCTAGCAGGAAGGGTCGTCTGCATCACTCTTTCTCCATATAAATGTCCCCATTGCAGAATTTCTTCTGTACCAAGCCCCATTCGGCGTTCCATCGACCGAAAGAACGGCGGGAATCTCCTCGACACAATCCTCAAAACATCCCTTGTAAACATGGGTGGACATCGGCATACTCCCCGCATCACCGGATGCCGATCGCAGCGGTCCTGATCCGCAGGGAAACCTCGGAAATCCTCCGCACGGGCGACACGACGCATCCGGGCAGCCCCCAAGGATTCTCTGCACCGCTTGTCATGATCGCAGGTCCGGATTCGCCGGATGCCGCAGGTCGAAGACCTGCTGCTGAGTCTCCGTCTCATATCAGATTTTAGTCATTGGGAATTGGTCATTGGTCATTCTGCCCCCCCCTCTCCTCCTCTCCTCTTCTACTTCCTCTCCTCCTCCCCCATGCCTATCCCCACGGAACAAGAGCTCCTGGAGCACGCCTGCCACTTCGGCCACCCCCGCCAGAAGTGGAACCCCAAGATCGCGCCCTACCTCTATGGCACGCGCAAGGGCATTCACATCTTCGACCTGGAACAGACGAAAGCCGGCCTGACCACGGTCTGCAGCGAGCTCAAAGCCCTGCAGAGCGCAGGCAAGACCATCCTCTTCGTCTCCACGAAGCAGCAGAGCATCCCGCTGATCGAGGACATCGGACGCCGCCTCGGCCAACCGATCGTGACGAAGAAGTGGATCCCCGGCCTGCTGACGAACTGGCCGACCATCAAGCGCCGCCTGCAGTACTACCTGGACCTGCGCCGTTCGTTCCAGACGGGCGAAGTGGAGAAGTACACGAAGAAGGAGCAGACGCAGCTGCGCAAGGAGCTGGCCAAGCTCGACACGGCCCTCGCGGGCGTCGCCTCCATGACCCAGCTGCCCGACGCCCTCTTCGTGGTGGATGCGGTCCGCGATTCCGTGGCCGTCCAGGAGGCGCGCAAGCTCTCCATCCCCGTCTACGGCATCTGCGATTCCAATGCCGATCCGCACGCGTTCGCCGCACTCATCCCGGCCAACGATGACGCCGTGCGCTCCATCCAGCTCATCCTGGACACCGTCATCGCCGAACTGGAAGGCGCGAAGTCCGCGAAGAATGATGCACAAAAGGAAACAGCTTCATGAGTTTGCGTGTACGATGCATTGTAAATTGACATTTGAAAGTGAAAATTTGGACTTCGTCTCCTCCTCTCCTCTTCTATCTCCTCTCCTCCCCTCTTCATGTCCCCCATCTCCGCCTCCGCCATCCAGTCCCTGCGCGCCCGCACCGGCGTCTCCATTTCCGCCTGCAAGGAAGCTCTCGAGGAAGCCGGCGGCGACGAGGAAAAGGCCATCGAGATCCTCCGCAAGCGCGGGGTCGCCCAGGCGGCCAAGAAGGCCAGCCGCGCCCAGGCCGAGGGGCTGATCTTCCTGAAGGAAGAGGGAAGCACCTGCGCCATGTTCGCCCTGCGCTGCGAGACCGACTTCGTGGCGCGCGATGACACCTTCCAGCAGACCGGCGAGCAGATCGTCCGCGCGCTGCTGGAGAGCGGCATCGAGGAGGCGAAAACGCTGGCCGACACCCTCGTGCCGGATCTGGTCCAGAAGCTGGGGGAGAACATCACGGCGGAGGACATGCACCGCATCGAAGCGCCGGTGCTCGGCAGCTACCTGCACAGCAATCAGAAGATCGGCGTGATCATCGGACTGGATGGTACGAGTGTGGAAGTCGCCCGCGACATCGCCATGCACGCGGCCGCGCTCAACCCTCTCTACACGCACCCCGAGGAGGTCGGCACGGACGTACTGGAGAAGGAGCGCGAGATCTGGCGCGAGCAGCTGCAGAAGGAGGGCAAGCCGGAAGCCATGTGGGACAAGATCCTGCTGGGCAAGGAGAAGAAGTTCCGGGATGAGAATTCCATCACGAAGCAAACGTTCGTCAAGGACCCGTCCAAGACGGTGGAGCAGCACCTTTCGGGCGCAAAAATCACGGCCTACGTCCGGATCGGCATCGGATGAAACAGGGGAGATCGCTTGCTTCTGCGCAAAACCCCTGGCAACGGAGGACCAGGTATGCTATACTGAACACCGATGGCATCCATTGATATCCTCATCGTGGAAGACGACGCGGTCCTCCGGAACCTCTACATCAAGAAGTTCGCGACAGCCGGCTACGAGATCCGCGCGGCCGAGAACGGCGAGCAGGCGCTGGAGGAGATCGCCAAGCAGAAGCCCGACATCCTCGTGCTCGACCTGCACATGCCGAAGATGGACGGATTCCAACTGTTGCAGAAATTCCCGAAGAAGGATCGTCCCTTCGCCGTCGTGATCCTCACGAACTTCGCGGATGACCAGACGCGCCGCAAGGGCAAGGAGCTGGGCGCCGATGACTTCTTCGTCAAGAAGGACATGACCATCAAGTCGCTGCTGGACATGGTCGAGCGCGTGGGGAAGGCGTGGCACAAGGAGTAAAGACAAATGACCAAATCCCAATGACCAATGACCAATTTTCTGCTACCGGAATATTTCTTGGTGC
>CAYZGJ010000024.1:8583-17128 GCA_964478005.1 uncultured Candidatus Peribacteria bacterium | reverse complement strand
TCTTGAAACATGATCAGACCATATTTTTAGCATTCATTTTTTCCCTATAAGCCAATTTCTTTCTCATCAGCTTTCAATAATCCCATAGCAATGCAAGGAAAGTGAAAAAGGGAATTAGCGTAGCATTCCAATTTCCTTTGGCAAGCACCCCTACACCCACCTCCCCATCATCTCGCTGAAGCATATTCAGCGCCGCTTCTTCACTGGGATGCCTGTTGCTCTTTTCGCGGTACCATTGACCGCAAACAGGCTTGTTCGTTTTCCCGTCACTCTCGATGCGATGTATGCATTATCGGAGGTGCTATCCGATCGGGAATTTTCTGTGATGCGCCGGCGGTTCGCTCCAAGATATTCTATAAATTCATCATCAATCAATTGCTCTCCTTGAAGATGGTGTAACACTTTCTGAAAATGAGACTCAGCAAGATGCCCATTTGCACACACAACCGCACTCCACCGCAATGTGTTTTTCTCCTGGGCCGTGAGCGGCAACAGGCTTTGTCTCCCCAACAATGCTTGGAGCTGAGGCCTCAATTGCCCTGCGGCTTCGGCATAGCGCCCTGCGCTCAAGAGAGAGGGAACAGGGGAAGGCTTCGGGGGAAAGGGAGGCCTTTTCGCTTTCTTCACCAGATGAGCAGATGCGGTATGAAAGGGGGCGGTGTATTCGGCAAAACTTTCGATTTGGAGATGCTCAGCGAGCTTCATCCGAACATCTCTTTCAATATGTTTTGTCGCATGTTTCAGGGTGCCCGGGATGCAAGAAGAAAAATAGATCGTTTTCTGAAGAGCATGTCGAATGTGCGGACATACCCAGCCCAGAATCTCGTGAGTTCCTGCGCAGGGCAAGCGCTCAAAACACCGCTGAAGATTTTCTCGAAGAGTCCGGTATTCCGATTCCAGGATTTGGCGGATGGATTGAACTTGATTCGCATGAATATTCACTGCCCCCTCCAATTCGGTAAGGATGCCATTATAGCCCTCCTCTAGTTGCCCACTCAGAAACGCCTGTAGTGTCTCCTGTTGTTTACCCATTCGTAATTAGTATACTAATAATATATATACTTGAATAGTCAAATATACTTATTATGCAATGAAATACCTGTTTCTCACACCAACCTCCTCATCATCTCGCTGATGTCGGAGGGCGCGACTTCGTCGACGAGCTGCGTCTTCTTCCCCTCCCGGCTCTTCAGGCGTTCGTAGAAGTTGGGGATGTCTTCGTTTTGGTAGAGGACGCCGGTGGCGATGGTGTCGGACGTATCGATCGCAAGCCGGCGCGCCTGTGCGAAATCGGAGGGGTCGTGGTTCTCCACTTCCTTGCAGTGCGCCAGCAGATAGTCGTGCGTCGCGAACTTGTTGTAGGTGGGGCAGGCCTGCAGGATATCCACGAAGGCGAAGCCGCGGTGCGCGATGGCGGTTTTCAGGACGCGCGTCATCTGCGGGATATCGCCGCTAAATGACCGAGCCACGAAGCTCGGTTGGAGCGAGAAAATGAAATCCATGCTCGGGAGCGTGTCCTCCGGGATGCCGTTGGGCGAGGCGTTCATCGGGACGCCCTGCCACGTGAGCGCGCTCGCCTGCCCCGTCGTCAGCCCGTAATTCCCGTTATTGTGCAGGAGGAAGACGATGGGGTAATTGCTGCGGATGGCATGGACCAGGTGGCCGACGCCCTCGGAGAAGCTGGCGCCGTCGCCGCCGAAGGCCAGCACGGGAACGTTCATGTTGGCGAGCTTCGCCCCCGCCGCGAAGGGGAGCACGCGGCCGTGGAGCCCGTGGAACCGGTACCCGCCGATCTTGTCACTCATGTTCCCGTGGCACCCCACATCGAAGCACAGCAGCGTCTGCCACGGGTGGATGCCCAGCTCCACGAGCGCGCGCTTCACCGCGGTCCAGATACCGTAGTCGCCGCACCCGTCGCACCACGTGCAGGCATTCTCCGATGCATAGTCCTGCATGGTGGGGGCGGAGCCGGGAGTATCGAGAGGGATGCTCATGAAGAGAAGTGATGGGGCAAAACGATCAGGAATCAAACAATTCTGAAAGATCCTGCGTCAGAGTGGACACCTTCTGGAATCTATTATCCGCATCCTTGTTGCGCGTATCGAACAAACCGTACTCCACACCGGAAGGAGAGAGGAAGCGGAGATGCGCCGTCGTAAAATGATCCCCGCCGAACATGGAAATCTCCTCTCCGTAGGCCAAGGGACTGGCTGCATCGAGGAGCGCGACAGTGGCCTCCCGACCGGTATCCATATCCGTTGCCGTCAACAACTTGCCATCCTCATGCAAAACGACGAAGTAGCGATGATCGGGAGAGAGTGCATAGGAAGACCAATTGCCACCACTCACGATGGTGGCAACACCCAGCGTCTTCGCAGAGAGATCCAATTCCCACCAATGTCTGCCTACCCCCGCATCCGTATCTGGAATCCCCGTATAAAAGAGGATTTTGCCCCGTCTGACTGGGACATCCGTCGAGAGATCCCATTGCTCGGCAGGTAGGATTGCCATCCCTCCCGGCAGCAGAGAGTAACGCGAGTAGGGATTCATATCCGATGCGAGGAGGCAAGTACCACCCTGTGGAAGCACGCCATAGAAATCAATCTTCCATTCATACTGCGTCTCCCGATGACCGTTCCATTCCAACGGAGCAAGACCCTTATGCATGTAGACAACACGTATCGTCTGCAAGGAGGACGGATCGGCACACTGGGATTGTGCGGACCAATCGAACTGAACCGTGCCACCTGCCAGATCCGCACGGTAGATGATTTCGGCAATGCGCGCGCGGCGCATGGGATCAGCAAGTGTTTCATTGGTGTACCCCCACACAACCTGAGGAGGAAGAATCCCCCGATGACTGGCTGTATTGACGTACGGTGCATACCACGCCGTTATATCGTACCGGCCATCCGTAAATGTGGGTCGCGACTCCAATGGATATGCACGTGAACGCACGAGCATCTTCAGGGCCTCGGCCATATTCACGGCCCTTTCCGGCTGGAAGCGTCCGTCCGGATATCCCTCCACCCACTGCTGAGAAGCGGCAAAGCAAATATAGGGAGCGAACCACTGGTTTGTCACATCAGGAAAACAGTTGCGGTAGCGATCGGCATCGGGCATGCCAATGGTGGATTCCACGAGTATCTTCATGAATTCCGCCCGGTTGACGAAGAGATCGGGACCAAAGGTACCATTCGGATAGCCCGTCATGATGCCCTGCTCCTGCACGTAGTCGATCGCCCGATACTGCACATGTGCTCCCGGCACGTCCGGAAAGGCAGCCGATACGACTGTCGGCAAGAGGAGCATGCCGATGGCAAGAACACTAGGACGCATGGGGCGGAGAGGAAGAGGATAGAATGCGTGAGATCAGTTCATCCCGGAAAAACGGCCTCCCATCGTACTTCAAAATCTTCTCCGTACTTTCTATGCCCGTTTCCTGACGGAGCAGTTTGCCCAACTGTCCTTGCGCATTGCCTTCCACGAGGACGATCTTCTTCGCCGTCTTCGCCAGTCGCTCGAAGCGGCCGGTCTTCAGCGGCCAGAGCCAGGAGTAGTGGAGGTAGGCGATGTGGCTTGCGGCTGTTGGCAATTGGCTATTGGCCATCTCATGTAAGGCATCCAGAACCGCACCCTTCGTCGAACCCCATCCGACAATCAGTACATCAATATCCTTTTCGTCGTCACTCACCACTAACCACTCACCACTCACCACTTGAAACAACACCGGCTCCGGCAGCGCCGCTTTCATCGCCCCTACTTTCCTGAGTCTCTTCTCCATCTGCGCCCGCGCGTTCGCTGCCGATTCATCGACGGACCCGTCGGCAGTGTGTTCATCGGTCTGTCCGGCGTAAACGGCGGCCTGGGTGCCCGGCAGCCACCGGGGCGAGACGCCGTCGGCAGCGGCAGGATCGTAGCGATCCGTCGCAGAGAGGGTGGCGGCAGCGGCGGCATCGGTCACCAGTGCCCCTCTGCGGATGTCCGGTGCGGTGTCTCCGAACGGCTCCTGCGTGAAGATGCCTTCGGCGATGTGCTTATCGGTCAGGACGATCACGGGCGTCTGGAACTTCTCGGCGACGTTGAACGCGTCGGTCATCAGGGTGCAGGCGTCCTGGGCATCACTCACCGCCACGATGCCGCGGGCAAATTCCCCGTGTCCGCTGTGGAGCGCCAATTGCAGATCGCCCTGCGCCGTCCAGGTCGGCAGGCCGGTGCCCGGACCGGGGCGTTGAGCGAGAATGAAGAGAGCGGGATTTTCCGCAATGCCGTTCATGGAGAGCGTTTCCGTCATCAAATCGAACCCGCCGCCGGAGGTGGCCGTGGCCGCGCGCGTTCCCATGAACATCGCCCCGCTCATCATCTGGGCCGCCGTAATCTCGTCCTCCGCCTGCTTCACGACGATGCCCGTCTCGTTCTGCAGATCGGCGAGAACGGTGAGCAGCGGCGATGCGGGCGTCATCGGATAGCTGAAGAACGCGCGCATGCCGGCACGCAGCAACCCCAGCGCCATCGCCTGGCTCCCGGTGAGCAGCAGGTGATCCCGCCACCGTGGATCGGCCGGGGGCAGCGCCAGGGCCAGATCGGCGCACTGCTCCTCGCGGTACGAGGCCCCGTCATCGATCGACCGCATGTTGACGTCCAGCACCTGCGGCTTGTGCGCAAACTGCTCGCGCACCATCTCTTTGAGGAGATCCGGATCCTCCCCCAGCACCGACCATGCCACCGCCGTGAGGACCATGTTGCTGAGGATCGGCTTGCCGCCGAAGGCCTGCAGGATGGCCCGCACGGGCACTTCCGTCACCTGCAACCGCCGGTCGGCGATGAGCGCCGCGTGCTCGGGGGAAAACGTCCACCCCTCCTGCGCGTGCAGGACGATACCCCCCGGCCGCACCCCGGCCAGATCGTGGGTGAAGCCGTGGTGGTTGAGCGCGAGGAGCAGATCCGTCTCCGTGGCGCTGCTTCGCACCGGGTGATCGGCGATGTCGAGCTGGTAGCAGCCGTGCCCGCCCTTGATGAGCGACATGTACTCGCGATACCCGAACACGCAGCGTCCCGACCGCTTGGCTGCCCGTGCGAGAATCTCCCCGATGGAGACGATCCCCTGTCCGGAGGCGCCGGTGATGCGGATCACGAGGGTATTCATGAAGGAATCTGCGGGAAAACACTGCGTCCTCTTTGCATCGGAGGAACTCCGCCCGTACTCTAGCAGCAATTCCCACTTCTGTTCACCACCCGCCCCATGAAACTCAAGCAGCTCTACCGACGGACCATCGAGATCGGCATGGACGCCGATCCGCGCAGCAAGAAGGACCTGCAGAAAATGCTCAAGAAACAGGCGGACCGAGCCAAAAAGCTGACAGGAAAGGAGAAGGAACTCTTCGACGACGAGCGCACCTGGAACCCCTACTCCGACTCGCGCATCATCAACGGCACCGGCGAGGAGGACGTCACGACCCTGATGGTCGGCATCGACATGGAAACGCCGGAAGTCCTGCTGGCCGACCGCCTGCGCGAGAAGGGGGAGAAGATCGACTGCATCCTCGCCCACCACCCGGAGGGCCGGGGACTGGCGGATCTGGAGAAGGTCATGCCGCTGCAGGTGGACGTTCTGGCGAAGTGCGGCGTCCCGGTGAACCACGCCGAAGGGCAATTGCGCCCCCGCATGGACCGTATCTGGCGGTCGATTCACGCCGACAACCTCTTTCGCACGGAGCGGACGGCGGAGCTGCTGGGCTTCCCCATGTTCACCTGCCACACCGTGACCGATAACCTCGTCTGGCGGTACATGGAGAAGCACATCTGCAACAAGGAATTTGATGATCTGGGGGAGATTCTCCATGCCATCCTCGACATCCCCGAGTACGCGCACTACGCCCGCAAGGGCAATCCGCCCATCATCGTCAGCGGATCGGAGCGCTCGCGGCCGGGAAAGATCGTGGCAACGGAATTCACCGGCGGCACCAACGGACCCGAGGAGCAGCTGGTGGCGCAGTCGGCGGCGGGGGTGGGGACCATCCTCTCCATGCACGTCACGGAAAAAACGCTGGAGGAAGCCAAGAAGCACCACGTGAACATGATCCAGTGCAGCCACATGGCCTCCGACTCCATCGGCCTCAACCTCCTGTTCGACCTGCTGAAGAAAGAAGAGAAGAAGCTGACGATCCTGCCCGTCTCCGGCTTCATCCGCGTGGAGAGGAAGTAGGCTACGCGGATACGTCTTCCTCATCTTCCTCCGCGATCTCCGCGCACACGCAGCCGTCCTCGCTGCGGTCCATGCACCCCTCCGTGCAGATCTTCCCGCCGCAGGCGGAACAGAGAGTGATGGAAACGCCGCACGCGCCACAGACGGCAACGGATTCCGGCTTCATAGGGGGGAGGGGGAAAGAGGAAAGAGACAACGGAGCATGATCCTCCTCCGCGCGCCCGGGCGCAAGATCGCGCGGGGAACAGGAGGGCTTTTTTTGGGAACCGCATGTCCACTACGTGCAGCCGGGCATCCGGGAGAGGCGACCGGAGCCCCCCTCTCTGCATCGAAACTCCGCAAAGGCCGAGCCTTGACTTTTTTCGCCCGAAAACCTACATTCCGCGCACTTTCGTCCCACCGCCCTATGAGCAGCGCAGTTTCCGCATCAGTTACGGAAAAAACCCGAAAGCAAGTCACCCCCTTCGACGAGGTGCTCGCCCGCGAAGAGCGGGAGGAAGCGCGGGTGCAAGCCGTCCTCGACGAGCTGGCGCGGACGGAGAAGGAAGCCGAAGAGGGCATGCGGGACGCGGAGGCCACGCAGGAGGAGAAGCTGCGCGCGGAAGCCAAGCAGGCGCTGCTGGAGGAGCGCGACGTCCTGGCTGCGCAGATGCAGGCGCACGGGAAAGAGGTGGAGCAGGAACTCGACACCCTGGAAGCCGCCGCCCGCACGCGCGCGCCCGCTCTGGTACGGGAGCTGACGGAGACGGTCCTCTCCCCTGATTTCTTCACCACTGCGTAACCCATGGCGATCGTCCCGATGCAGAAAGTGGCCATTCTCGCACACCACTCCCTCCGGGAGCCGCTCATTGAACGGCTGCACGAGGAGGGCGTGGTGGAGATCAGCGAGCTGGCCCGGGGAGCCGAGGTAGACCACACGGAAGTGAATTTCCGGGTCGCGGAGCTGCAATTTGCCATCCATACCCTCACGCCTGTCGCGTCCAAGGACATCCTGGCCCTCGCCCGCCGTCCGGTCCGTCCCGACGACATCACCCGTGCAGCCCTGCACACGGATGTCCGGGGCATCGTCGATGCGCTCCACCGGCTGGCCGCCGAAGAAGCGGAAGCACAGCAAACGGTACAGGAATATCAGGAGCGCGCCGCTCTCCTGCAGCCGTGGACCACGCTGCCCGACCCCCTCTCCGCCCCCGCCGCCTCCCGCACCACCCTGCGCATCCTCGGCACGCTGCCCTTCGCGCAGGCCGGCGCGCTGCGGGACGCGGTGGCGCAGAAGGCGCCGCGGTCGCACATCGACCTGCTGGGTCATGCGGGGCAGACCGCCTCCGCCGTCGCCCTGGTCCACCGGGAGGAAGCGCGCGCGTTCGAAGAAGCGGCCACCACCCACGGCTGGACCACCGTGCAGCTACCCGCATGGGAAGGAACGGCTGCCGCCCTGCAGGAAGAAGCGGTGGCCCGCCTGAGTGAGGCGGAAAAGCAGCTCCACCGCATCCGCGAGGAGCGGGCAAAGCTGGCGCTGGAACTTCCGTCGCTGATGAAAGTCGAAAAGTTCATGCACTGGCTCTCCGACAAGCAGGCTGTGCGCGAAGCCATGGGCTCCACGCACCGAACGGTCACGATCCTCGGCTGGATCCCCAAAACGCAGATCTCCCGACTGGAGCGCCAGCTGCAGCGCATCTCTCCCGCCATCGCCATCCTGCGGGTCAAGCCGGAGGAGGGGGAGGAAGCCCCCGTGCTCCTCAAGCACCTGCCGTTCATCGCGCCCTTCATCAGCGTGACGGGTCTCTACGGGCTGCCACGCCCCACCGATATCGACCCCACCCCGGCGCTCTCGCCGTTCTTCATCCTCTTCTTCGCCCTCTGTCTCACCGACGCCGGGTACGGACTGGCGCTCACGCTCATCTTCGGCTTGGTGCTGTGGAAGATCCGCAAGTCCGTGACCGAGGCCCCCTTGCTGTGGCTCCTGTTTCTGAGCGGCATCATGTCCATTGCCATCGGCATCCTGTTCGGCGGCTGGTTCGGCCTCACGCCGGACCAAGTCCCTTCCGCCCTCACCCGCATGACGGAGGACGGCGACCTGTGGTTTAGGGGACAACTGTGGAATCTCTCGCAGCAGTCGGGCATCACGTTCCTCCAGAACCTCTCGCTGGCCTTGGGCCTCACGCACCTGTTCCTCGGCATGTTCCTGGCAGGAGCGCACAAATGGATGCATGGGCAGAAGGCCGCTGCCTTCTGGCAGGACTTCACCGCACACCTGCTCCTGGGCGCGGTATTCTTCCGCATTGCGGCGCCGGAAGGCATGGAGGACATCGCCCGGTATGCGCTCTTCGGAGCCATCGCCTT
>CAYZGJ010000024.1:0-8573 GCA_964478005.1 uncultured Candidatus Peribacteria bacterium | reverse complement strand
TCGCCTTGGCCATCTGGGGCAAGGGATACGGCAACCGCTGGTTCCTCCGTCCGATCATGGGATTGCTGGGCATGCTCAACTTCTCCATCAGCCTGCTCTCCAACGGGCTGAGCTACCTGCGCCTGCTCGCGCTGGGCCTGGTGACCGGGGCGATGGCAATGGCGGTGAATCAGGTGGCCGTAGAGATGGGCAAGCTCTTCCCCGTCTGGCTCGCCATCCCGGTCATCATCGTCATTTTCCTCGGCGGGCACCTCGTCTCCATCGCCCTCAACACCCTCGGGAGCTTCATCCACTCGGGCCGTCTGCAGTTCATCGAATTCTTCAGCCAGTTCTTCGAGGGCGGCGGCCGCCCCTTTGCGCCCTTCCGGCGCTCCTCCTAAGCGTTCCATCCTCTCCCCTTCTTTCTTATCCTCTTCCTTCCCTCCTCCTTATGAAAAGGATCTCCTCTCTCGCAGCCGCTGCTGCCCTCCTCACCCCGGCCCTGGTCTTTGCCCAGGATGCTCTGCCGGAGGTGGTGCCCGCCGGAACAGGCGCCCCCTGGGGCCTGATGTTCGCCTTCTTCGGCGCCGGTCTCGCCACGTTCCTCGCCTGTATCGGCTCCATCCTGGGCGTGAGCATGGTGGGACAGTCCGGATCCGGCCTGATCACCGAGAAGCCCGACCTCGCCGGCAAAGTCATCACGCTGGCGGTGCTCCCGGGTTCGCAAGGACTCTACGGCATGGTCATCTCGCTGCTGTTCATCTTCAACTACGCCGCCGTCATCTCCGGCGCAGTGCAGATTTCCACGGCGCAAGGACTGATCCTGTTCGCCGCCTTCCTGCCCGTCGCCATCACCTGCGTCACGTCCGCCCCCTTCCAGGCCAAGGTCTGCTCCGCGGGCATGCACATTCTCGCCAAGGACGGCCGCCTCGCCGGCCGCGTGATCACGCTGGCCGCCCTCGTGGAAACGTACGCACTGCTGGGATTCCTGATTTCCTTCTTCATGTTGAACTCCCTCAGCGCCTCTATCCTGGGCTGATCCGCGTACAACTCCTTATCGCCTCCTTCATCCTTCGCCAGTATCAATTGTCCAGTATCCATTATCCATTCGTCCTTCGTCCCGTGTCCTTCGTAGTCCTTCGTCCCTAGTCCCTCTCCCCCCTCCCATGGCCCTCCAGGACATTCTCGATGCCATTACAGCCGAAGCCGATCAGCGCATCGCCGACGCGCGCGCGGCCCACCAGAAGCGCCTCTCGCAGCTCCGGGAGGAGAGCGACCGCCGCCTCGTGAAGAAGAAGCAGGACATCAACGCCCAGCGCGAGGAGAAGAAGCGGCAGATGCGCCTGAAGGCGGACGCGGCCATGGCCGTCGATCGTCGCAATGCGCTGCTGGCCCGCAAGCGCGCACTCCTGGATGCCGTCTATGCCGATATGGAAGCCGCGCTCGCCGCCCTGCCCGAGGCCAGGCTCCGCCCGCTGCTGGACCGCTGCCTGGACCGGATCAAGGGGCCGGGAACGATTCGCCCTGCCGCAGCGCACGCCCCGCTCCTTGCCGACCTGGTCAAGGGGCGAACGGGTCTCACGATCGGCGAGCCGCTGGATACCTCGGGCGGCTTCCTCTTCGTCTCGGACCTCGAGGAGCACGACGAAACCTTCGCCGCGCTGATCCGCGAGCAGCTGCGCCCCCGGACGGAGGCAGCCGTTGCCGCCGCCCTCTTCCCTCCCACCGCCTGATGCTGCGGAACTCCGCCATCCTCGGCCAGCACTTCGCCTTCGCCCACGGGCGATCCGGCGTGCTGCAGCAATTCCTCCTCACGCAGAGCGACTGCGACCGGCTCCTGGGCGCGCACGACCGGGCGGAAGTGCACGCCGTTCTGCTGGAATTGCCGCTCACGAAGCTCCTCGATCCCTCCGACCGGACGACGGAACGCGTCATCGGAGCGCTGGCGTCGTGGGTGCAGCGGGAAGTGAGGGGCATGGTATCCCCGGAGAAGCGCGCCACCTTCGACATCCTATGGCTGGAGGGCGATGCGCCGCTGCTCGCCGCTCTCCTGAAGGAACGGCGCGGCCTCACCTCCCCCGTGAGCCGCCGTCCCGAACCGCCCGCCACCGCCCTGCCTCCGGATGCCTGGGAGCGCGCCGTGCTGGAAGACGATTCCTCCGCGCTGCCCGCTGCGTGGCGGGCCGCCCTGCAGGATCTCCGTGCGGAGGACCCGGCGGATCCGGCCATCATCGACGCCCGCGTGGCCGCCGCCATGGCCGCGCATTCCCTCGCGCTCGCCCGCCGGAGTGGCAGCCCCCTGGTGACGCGCTACGTCCGCCACGGCATCGACATCCAGAATATCCGCACGGCGCTGCGCCTGGAGGAGGCGCCGGAAGAGGAAGCCGACCTGCTGCCCGGCGGCACCATCGAGCCCGGGGCCTTCGCCGGAGAGCGCAGCGTCGCCGACATCGTCCGCACCCACGGCTTCTACGCGCTGGCTGATACGCTGGAACAGCCCGGCCGCACCGGATCGGACGTGGAACGGGCGCTCAGTGACATCCGTGCAGAGGACATCGCGCTCCTGTGGAACGAGCCGCTCAAGCTGGAACCCGTCTTCGCCTTCGCCGCCACCGCGCTCACGCAGCTCCACCTCCTGCGCGCCCTGCTCATCGGCAAGCAGAGCGGCCTCTCGCCGCAGGACGTCAAGCGCCTGCTGCCCCCCTTCCTCTCCGCCTCCCATTACCACGCATGAACCATCGCATCGCCATCGTCGGCACCCGCGAGGCCGTAGCGGGATTCGCCCTTCTCGGGGTCGAAGTGGTACCCGTGGAGGACCGCACGGCTGCCCTGGAAGCGCTCTTCCGCCTCAAGCGGACCATGCAAGCCGACGAGCACGGCATCGAGCGCAACGTCTACGCCATCGTCTTCGTCACCGAGGATCTCCTGCAGGACGTCGGTCCCGACGACCAGCGCAAACTGGCCAAGGGAGCCCTCCCCGCCATCGTCCCCCTGCCCTCCCACCGCGGCGCCACCGGCTTCGGCCTCCAGCGCCTGCGCTCCATCGTCGAACGCGCCGTGGGAAGCAATATATTAGGGTGATGAGATGTGAGAAACGAACGAATCAACGAAATAACGAACGCCTCCTTCGCTCCCTACTCCCTACCACCTACTCCCTACTCCCTCGTCCAATGTCCACCGCCACCATCATCAAAGTCGCCGGTCCGCTCGTCGTCGCCACCGGCATGCGCGGCGCCAAGATGTACGAAGTCGTGCGCGTCTCGAAGGAACGCCTCATTGGTGAAGTCATCGAACTGCACGGCGACACCGCCTCCATCCAGGTCTACGAGGAAACGTCGGGCATCGGCCCCGGCGAACCCGTGGAGCTGACCGGCCAGACGCTCTCCGTCGATCTGGCGCCCGGCCTGCTGACGTCGATCTACGACGGCATCCAGCGCCCGCTGGAACTCATTGAGCAAGAAGCCAAGAGCCCCTTCATCACCCGCGGCATCGCGGTGCCGGCCATCGACCGGACCAGGAAGTGGGACTTCGAGCCGGTGGCGCAGAAGGGGGCGACCGTGCAGCCGGGAGACATCCTGGGCACCGTGCAGGAGACGACGCTCATCGAGCACCGCGTGATGGTGCCCCCCGGCGTGTCGGGAACGCTCACGGACATCAAGAAGGGATCGTTCACCATCGAAGAGACTATTGCCACTATCGAACCGACACGAGATAACGAAATAACGAATCAACCAATCAACGTGTCCATGCTCCAGCAGTGGCCGATCCGCATCCCCCGGCCCACGGCCGCCAAGGGCATCCCGTCCACCCCGCTGGTGACCGGCATGCGCATCCTCGACACGCTCTTCCCCATCGCCAAGGGCGGCGCCGGCGCGATCCCGGGGCCGTTCGGCGCGGGCAAGACGGTGACGCAGCAGAGCCTGGCCAAGTACTGCGACGCGCAGGTGATCGTCTACATCGGCTGCGGCGAGCGGGGCAACGAGATGACGGAAGTGCTCAAGGAGTTCCCGCACCTCATCGACCCGAACTCCGGCGAACCGCTCATGAAGCGCACCATCCTCATCGCCAACACGTCCAACATGCCGGTGGCCGCCCGCGAAGCCAGCGTCTACACGGGCATCACCATCGCGGAGTACTACCGCGACATGGGCTACGACGTGGCGCTGATGGCCGACTCCACGTCCCGCTGGGCCGAGGCCATGCGTGAGATCTCCGGCCGTCTGGAGGAGATGCCCGGCGAGGAGGGGTACCCGGCGTATCTGGGTTCGCGCACCGCCGGCTTCTACGAGCGCGCAGGCACCGTCGACTGCCTGGGCTCCGACAACCGCAAGGGCTCGCTCACCGTCATCGGGGCGGTGTCGCCTCCCGGCGGAGACTTCTCGGAGCCCGTGACCCAAAACACGCTGCGCGTGACCAAGGTCTTCTGGGCGCTGGATGCCAAGCTGGCCTACCGCCGCCACTTCCCCGCCATCAACTGGCTGCAGAGCTACACGCTGTACGCCGAGAACCTCGCCGGGCACTTCGGCAGGGCGGTGGCCGAGGACTTCGTGGAGAACCGCGAGCGTGCCATGAAGATTCTGCAGGAGGAGAGCCGCCTGGAGGAGATCGTCCGCCTGGTGGGCACCGACGCCCTCTCGCCCCGGGAGCAGCTGACCCTGGAGGTCGCCCGCATGATCCGCGAGGACTTCCTCTTCCAGAACGCCTACGACCCCGTGGACGCCTACACGTCGCTCGGCAAGCAGTACCGCCTGCTGCGCGCGATCCTCAGCTTCTTCGACCACGCGCTGCCTGTCGTGGAGCAGGAGGATTTCGACATGGGCAAGATCCGCACGCTCCCCGCCAAAGAGCAGATCACGCAGGCCCACCTGATCCCGGAGGAGAAGATCGCCCAGTTCGATGCCCTCGATGCGCTCATCCGCGACCAGATCGCCGCCCTGCGGGCCGCCGCAACCTGATCCACGCAACGAAGAACGAACAAACGAAATAACGAAATAACGAAATAACGCCCCATCCTACCACCTCCTCCCCCGTCCCATGTCCACCGCCTACAAGACCATCCGCGACATCGCCGGCCCGCTCCTCATCGTCGAGGGCGTGGAAGGCGTCGCCTACGACGAGCTCTGCACCGTGGAACTGCCCACAGGCGAGCAGCGGCTCGGCAAAGTACTCGAATCCCGGAAGGGGCTGGCCATCGTCCAGCTCTTCGAGTCCACCCAGGGCGTGGCCACCGAAGGCACCAAGGTGCGCTTCCTCGGCCGCACGTTCGAACTGCCCGTCTCCCAGGACATGCTCGGCCGCGTGTTCTCGGGCTCCGGAACGCCCATCGACGGGGGGCCCGCCGTCGTGCCGGAGAAGAAGCTCGACATCAACGGCGCGCCGATCAATCCCTTCACGCGCGATTTCCCGGAGGACTTCATCCAGACGGGCATCTCCACCATCGACGTGCTCAATACGCTGGTGCGCGGGCAGAAGCTTCCCATCTTCTCCGGCGCGGGTCTGCCCCACGCCCCGCTGGCCGCCCAGATCGCCCGTCAGGCGCGGGTTCTCACGAAAGAAGAAGTGGAACGGGGAAGCGAAGAAACTTCCAATGGCTCCCCTCCCAATCCCCCCTCCCAAGCCCCCCACCCCCAAGAAGGCAAGTTCGCCGTCGTCTTCGGCGCGATGGGCGTCACCTTCGAGGAAGCGCAGTACTTCAAGCAGGAGTTCGAACGGACCGGGGCGCTGTCACGCGCGGTGCTCTTCATCAACACCGCGGACAACCCGGTGGTGGAACGCATCGCCACGCCGCGTCTGGCCCTCACGGCCGCCGAGTACCTGGCCTTCGAACTCGACTATCACGTCACGGTGATCCTCACGGACATGACCAACTACTGCGAGGCGCTGCGCGAAGTCTCCGCCGCCCGCAAGGAAGTCCCCGGCCGCCGCGGCTACCCCGGCTACCTCTACACCGATCTCGCGACGATCTACGAGCGCGCGGGACGCATCCGCGGCAAGAAAGGCTCCATCACGCAGATCCCGATCCTCACCATGCCGGAGGACGACGTGACGCACCCCATCCCCGACCTCACGGGCTACATCACGGAGGGGCAGATCCGCCTCGACCGCGGCCTCTACCAGCGCGGCCTCGTTCCGCCGGTCATCCCGATGGGGTCGCTCTCCCGGCTCAAGGGCAAGGCCCAGGGAGAAGGCGTCACCCGCGCCGACCACAGCGGCATGGACGCGCAGCTCACCTCCGCCTACGCCCGCGGCACGGAGATCCGCGAACTCGCGGTCATCCTCGGCGAGAGTTCGCTCAATGACACGGACCGCGCCTACCTGCGCTTCGCCGACCGCTTCGAGCGCGAGTTCATCGCGCAGGGGGAGACGGAGAACCGCTCCATCTACGACTCGCTGCGCATCGGCTGGGATCTGCTGACCGAACTGCCCGTGAGCGAACTCAAGCGCGTGAAACCCGCGCACATCGAGCAGTACCTCCCCAAGAAGACCTCCTGACCGGATGCCCAACGTCCCCGCCCTCATCGGCGACGCGTGGCGCTTCGCCCGCAATCAACCCGTCTTGCTGCCGGTGACGCTCCTCTATCTCCTGGTGCCGACGCTGGGGCTGACCCTCCTGCCTCGCCTGGAGCAGGGGCTGCCGTATTTCCGGGCGCAGACGGCGGAATCCAGTCTCGTGCTGCTGCTGCTCTCCATCGCACTCAACGTCCTGATCGTCTGGGGATCGACCTGCGTGATGCTCGTCGCCCGGCGAGTGCTCCAGGCCAAGGCCGGACGCACCCGCACGTCGCTGCGGGCCGTCTCCGCGCAGGCCGCCCCGTTCTTCCTGCCGTACCTGCTGACGGGCATTCTCCGCGCCATCGTCGCGCTGCTGTGGGGCATCCTCTTCCTGGCCCCCATCGTCGCGCTGGCGTGGATCCTGCGCCCGTCGGTCCTCACCGCCCCGGCCACGCTCGCCCCCGCCGACCTCCTGCCGTGGATGCTGCTCCTGCTGCTGCCGGCGATCGCCGCGCTCGCCTCGTACCTCCGCACGGCCTTCTCTCCCGTGCACGTCGTCTGCGAGGACATCGCCTACCGTCCCGCACTCCGGAAGAGCAGCCGGCTGGTCCGGAGCCGCCCGGGGAGCACCCTCCTCGCGCTCGTGCTGCTGGTCGTCCTCCTCTTCGGCCCGTCGCAGCTGCTCATCGTCCTGCTCAGCCGCCTGACGGGGGAAGCGCCTCTCCCCCTCGGCCTCCTCGCCGATCTCATCGCCGGCGTGCTCCAGACCGCCGCAGGTACCTTCTACCTGATCGGACTCACGCTGCTCTACGATTCCATCCGGCCCCGCGCCGTCGTTTCCAACTGATCGCCCATGGCCCTCCTCCGCGTCAATCCGACGAGAATGTCCCTCATGGACCTCAAGCGCCGCGCCAAGAGCGCGCAGCGCGGGCACAAGCTGCTCAAGGACAAGCAGGACGGCCTCATGAAGCAGTTCCTGGAGACCATCCGCAAGGCCAAGGAGCTGCGCCAGCAGGTGGAAGAGGAGCTGGGGGGCGCCTTCGGCGCGTTCCTGCACGCTTCGGCATGGATGAGCGACGCGCAGATGGATAACGCCCTGTCGAGCCCCCGCGCCTCCACCACCCTCCACGTGGAGACGAAGAACGTCATGAGCGTGCGCATCCCGCTCTTTTCGCTGCAGCGCGAGAGCGGCGGACGCGCCTACGGCTTCCCCATGACCAACGCCCTGCTGGATGAAGCCGTGGCGGCCTTCGAGCGCGTCTTCCCGCTGCTCATCGAACTCGCGCAGATCGAGAAGCAGGCCGAGAACATGGCCATCGAGCTGGAGACCACCCGCCGCCGCGTGAACGCCCTGGAGCACAAGATGATCCCGGACCTGAAGGAAACGGTGAAGTACATCAAGATGAAGCTCGATGAATCCGAGCGCGGCGCCATCGTGGGCACCATGCGGGTGAAAGCGAGTATCCAAGCGCAGGAAGGGTGACGACGAATGACAAATGACAAATTTCAGAGGTCGGGTCCTCTCCTCCTTTCCTCCTCTCCTCTTCTCCTCCTCAATGTCCTTGGGCCTTGTTCTCTCCGGCGGCGCCGCGTACGGCCTGTGCAATGCCGGCGTGCTGCGCGTCCTGGAGCGGGAGGGCATCCGGCCGGACGTGGTGGCCGGGAGCAGCATGGGGGCGATCGTGGGGGCGCTGTACGCCTTCAGGGGGACGACCGACGCCTTCGAGCCGCTGTGCCGGTCGCTGAAGCTGTGGCAGGTGGCGAGCCTGAGTGCACACCCCTTCCAAGGCGGTCTCCACGGCGGGCTCCTGCGCCAGAACATGGAAACCTTGCTGGGTGATATCCTCGGCGACGCCTGCATCGGGGACTGCGCCATTCCCTTCCTGTGCGTCGCGGCAGAGGTCACCGCCCCCGTGGACTGGACGGGCGTCCTGCGGCCGGGTTTCACCGATACGGTGCTGGCAGACGCCCGGCTGCATGTTTTCTCCCCCGACACCCGCCTGATCGATGCGCTCCTGGCCAGCAGCGCGATTCCCGTCCTCTTCTCCCCCGTGGAGATCGACGGAAAGGCGATCGCGCGCACCCGGTGCCCGTCGGCCAGG